>CAUPZK010000023.1:0-37845 GCA_963515835.1 uncultured Aggregatibacter sp. | reverse complement strand
AAATTCTTCGCTTCCGTTATGTCTTTAACCTTCATTACCTGCTCGAAATAACAACGGCCAAGCCAAAATTGAGCATCGATTTGCTTTTGAATACGTGTTTGCTCTTCAGTCAGCTGTTTGGCAAGTTTAAGTTGCTCTTGATGGTGCTCAATAGCTTGGGCAAATAAATTCTTCGCCTCTGTTATATCTCCAACCTTCAGTGCCTGCTCGAAATAACAGCGACCAAGCCACCATTGGATATCATTTTGTTCCTCAATTTGAGAGTTTTTATCTTTAATCTCACTCCAAGCCCGATTGAATTTTACAATTGCTTCACCAATCTTGTTGCTTTCAAATAAACGTACACCTTCTACAATTAACTCATTAACACTCATTGTTTTATTCCTTATGAAAATGCCTTAACGAAAATCAAATTTCGTTAGTAATAAAAAGACACAATCCATTAAATTTACTTATATAATTCATCCTAAAAATCACTTAATGAGAATTCTAGTTATTTTAATTTCGGAAAGGAAGATATAATGACGCATTGAACACAAAATGAAGAAATTTTGTATAGTTAATTTGTGCCAACAACAGCTTTCAGACGATACCGGTAACTGACAGCGCTTGGCATACAGCTATCTAACGAGAGCCGTTAATTTTAACCCAATACTAAAAAGGACAAGCCCTTGAACCGTAATCCTCCGTTTTGGCTAACCGCCTTGATTATTCTGATCAGCTTGCCGTTGATTCTGCCGTTTCTCTATGTGGTGGTTCGGGCGGTTGATGTGGGTTGGGTGCGCAGTATTGAATTGCTTTGGCGACCACGTATGTGGGAGCTGTTGAGTAATACGTTGTTGTTAATGGTGTGTGTAACGACATTTTCCATCATTCTCGGCACGGTTTGCGCCTTTTTATTGGAGCGCTATCGCTTTTGGGGTAAACCCTTTTTTCAGGTGGCGATGACATTGCCGCTTTGTATTCCTGCGTTCGTCAGTTGTTTCACCTGGATTAGCCTCACTTTTCGCGTCGAGGGCTTTTGGGGCACGATCGGCATTATGACCTTAAGCTCCTTTCCGCTTGCCTATTTGCCGGTTGCTGCCACTTTAAAAAGGCTGGATCGCTCATTAGAAGAAGTCAGTCTTTCTCTCGGCAAAAACCGCCGTGACACCTTTTGGCACGCCATATTTCCGCAGTTAAAACCGGCCATCGGCAGCAGTGTTTTATTAATCGCGTTACATATGTTGGTGGAATTCGGCGCCGTGTCGATTTTGAATTATCAAACCTTTACCACCGCCATTTTCCAAGAATATGAAATGGCCTTTAACAATAATACGGCGGCATTATTGTCTGCCGTATTAATGGCAATTTGTGCCCTGATTGTATTTGGTGAAATTTTCTTTCGTGGGCAACAAACCCTGTACAACAGCGGCAAAGGCGTGAGCCGCCCTTATCCGGTAAAAAATTTAACGGTTGGCAAACAATGCTTGATGGTCATTTTTTTCCTGACCATTTTTATTTTGAGCATCGGTGTGCCGCTCACCATGTTGATTTACTGGATGATTGTGGGAACCTCTCTTGAAAGTGCGGTAGATTTTTCCGCCTTTTTTGAAGCCTTCAGCAATTCTTTGTTGGTTTCCGGTTTAGGCGCGGGGCTCACCGTGCTTTGCGCTTTACCACTCGTTTGGAGCGCCGTGCGCTATCGTAGCCGCCTTACCCTGTGGATTGATCGCCTGCCGTATTTATTACACGCTGTACCGGGCTTGGTTATCGCGCTGTCGCTGGTGTATTTCACCATTAACTATGCGTATTCTTTCTACCAAACGTTCTTTATGGTGGTCGTTGCCTATTTCATGTTGTATTTGCCGATGGCGCAAACCACGTTGCGTAGCTCTTTGGAACAAATCTCCGACAACGTTGAAAAAGTGGGACAAAGCCTTGGGCGTAGTCATTTTTATATTTTCCGCACGCTCACCATTCCCGCTATGTTGCCGGGCATTGCCGCCGCCTTTGCATTGGTGTTTCTAAACCTGATGAAAGAACTCACCGCAACCTTATTACTCACGCCAAACGACATCAAAACCTTATCCATTGCCGTTTGGGAATACACCAGCGATGCCCAATATGCCGCCGCCACGCCTTATGCCATCATGCTCGTGCTATTTTCCGGCATTCCGGTATTTTTACTCAAAAAATATGCGTTTAAATAATGACAACAAAAACTTCTATGCAAACAACCCCTCTCCTCCAAATCCACTGCCTCAATAAACATTTCGGGCAGACGCATGTACTACGTGATATTTCCCTTGAATTGCACAGTGGCGAAATCTTGTTTTTACTCGGTGCTTCCGGTTGTGGCAAAACGACGTTGCTGCGCGCCATTGCCGGTTTTGAACAACCTGATAACGGTGAAATTTACCTAAAAGCGCGGTTGATTTTTGGCGCGAATTGCAATATTCCGCCACAACAGCGACGGCTAGGTTATGTGGTACAAGAAGGCGTGTTATTTCCACACTTGAATGTGTATCGCAATATTGCTTACGGGTTGGGCGATGGCAAAGGTCGCTCCCCGGAAGAACGACAACGCATTGACGAAGTGATGGCGCTCACCGGTATTTGCGCGCTCGCCGACCGTTTCCCACACCAACTTTCCGGTGGGCAACAACAACGTGTCGCCTTGGCTCGTGCCATTGCACCAAATCCTGAACTGATTTTATTGGACGAACCGTTCAGTGCCTTAGATGAACATCTGCGTCAACAAATCCGTCATGATATGTTACAAGCGCTCCGCCAAAGTGGTACTTCCGCCATTTTCGTCACCCACGATCGCGACGAAGCCTTGCGTTATGCCGATAAAATTGCGGTGCTGCAAAATGGAGAAATCTTACAAATAGCGAATCCTCGCACGCTTTATTGGTCGCCACAACACCTTTCCACTGCCACCTTTATCGGTGAAAGCATTGTGTTGCCGGCAACCTTAAATTCACCTTCAACGGCGCATTGCCAATTAGGTGACATTGCCGTCATAGACAAAAGCCAAGGGCAACAACGCGGCACGCTACTTCTCCGTCCGGAACAATTCAGCCTGTTAAAAACACCTCAGAATCCGACCGCACTTTTTAACGCAGAGGTAAAAAACGTAGAATTCAAAGGCAAAATTACGGCGATTCGGCTTGAAATAAACGGGTTCGACATTGAGTTAGAGGAACACCATGGCATTGAGTTGTGTGTAGGAGATAAGGTTGAGGTGTATTTATACGGCACTGGCTTGTTTTATAGGGAATAAGTGTTGGCTTTATGGCGGTTGCAATTTACGTTGTAGGTAAAAAAGTGCTATTAATGAGCACATGAGTTAAAAAGTGCGGTTCATTTTTCAAACATCAAGCTATCTCAAATGCGCTTCCAATAACACCCTTAATTCATCCCCATCATGGCACCGCTTCACCACCTCGAACAACGCAGTGGCTTCTTCATATTCACATTTTAAATACTGCAACCATTGTTTAATGCGCGCCACGTGGTAAAAACCGCTGTCGTGGCAATTTTCTAATATGGCGTATTTGCGCAAAATCGGCAGGATTTCAGACCAGCTTAACGGCGCGTCATTATGTTTTAGTACACGGCTTAAATTCGGCATATTGAGCGCCCCACGACCAACCATTAAATCTTCACAGTCGGTCATTTCTAAGCAGCGTTGCCCATCTTCCCAACGCCAAATTTCACCATTGGCGATCACAGGAATATGGAGTTTTTGGCGAATTTCACCGATTTTTTGCCAGTTGATACGATCAGCGCGATAACCATCCGCTTTGGTACGACCGTGAATCGTAATTTCGGTCGCGCCGCCTTGTTGCACCGCATCGGCAATGTCGAAAGCAAAGTCGGTGGAATCCCAGCCTAAGCGCACTTTAACACTCACTACCTGTTCTGGTGGAACGGCTTGACGAATGGCTTTGGTGGCTTGGTAAATAAGTTCCGGTTGTTTTAACAAAGACGCGCCACCGTTGCTACCGTTGACAGTTTTCGACGGACAGCCACAGTTTAAATCAACGCCGTGGGAACCTAATTGAATAGCAAGTTCGGCATTTTCCGCCAGCCATTGGGGATGTTGTCCGAGCAGTTGCACACGTACCGGCGTACCGCTTGGCGTGCAGCCCTGTTGGAGTAATTCAGGGCAAAGGCGATAAAACACTTTCGGTGGGAGGCGTTGATCCACCACGCGGACAAATTCGGAAATGCACAAATCGTAATCGTTCACTTCCGTTAATAATTGACGCACGAGAGGATCAAGCACGCCCTGCATCGGGGCTAAAATGACGCGCAAAGGTTATTTCCAACCTTTGGCTTTGCAAATCAAGTCGTATGCGGCTTGAATTTGCTGGGTTTTCTCTTTCGCCATTTCCATCATTTCCGGTGGCAACCCTTTTGCGACGAGTTTATCCGGATGATTTTCATTCATTAAACGACGATAGGCTCGTTTCACTGTGGGCTGATCGTCTGTCGCGCTGACGCCAAGCACTTGATAAGCATCGTTTAAGGTCGGGCCGGAAGAGGAGTGAGATTGCTGTTGATAGCCGCCTTGGTAGCCGGAATGTTGTTCGTAGTGACCGCCTTGTTGATAGAAACCGCCGCGCGCAAAATGACGAGCTGCCATTTCCATTGCCAACATTTGCTCAAATTGAACGCGGGATAAGCCCAGTTCTTCGGCAACAATAAACAGCACATCTTTTTCATTATCATGTAAATGATCGTCAGAAAATGCGGCTTGAATTTGCACGGATAAAAATGCTCGTAACAAATCGGCACGTTGTCCGCAACCCAGACGAAATTCACGAATCACCTGACGAATCGGGAAATCTGTCTGTTTGCCACGATTAAATGCCTCTTGTGCCAAACGACGACCGGCATCGTCCAGTTGCATTTGATCCATTAAATGGGTCGCTAATAGAATGTCATTTTCCGTGACACGTCCTTTGGATTTGCTTAAATGCCCCAACACCGCAAAGGTGGTTTGCATAAACAGTAGTTGACGAGTGGTTTTCGTTTTGAAGAAAGAAGAATTGACTGTGCCCAGCTCATACAGTTTTTTATCTGCAAGATGACCAAGAAACACCCCCGCCAACATGCCAAAGAAACCGCCCAATCGAAAGCCAATTAAGGCACCTAAAATTTTTCCAATAAAAGTCATTATTGCTCCGTTAGGGTCAAAAAAGTGCGGTGGATTTTCTCAGCAAATTGAAAAACGCGTGAAAAAACAACCGCACTTTTGCTTTATTTAATGCCGTATTGCTCACGATAAGCGCGCATTGCCGGTAAATATTGTTGGTATTCCGGTTGAGTTTCAATGAACGCCATTAAATCGGCAAAATCAATAATGGATAACACGTCGCATTGGTAATCACGCTCGACTTCTTGAATCGCAGATAGCTCGCCATTGCCACGTTCTTGACGATTCAAGGCAATCAATACCGCGCTTAATTGCGCTTCATTGGCTTGAATAATTTGCATGGATTCACGAATTGCCGTGCCGGCAGTGATTACATCGTCCACCAACAACACCTTGCCACGCAACGGACTACCGATTAAATTGCCACCTTCGCCGTGATCTTTGGTTTCTTTGCGGTTAAAGCACACCGGTTTATTGATGTCAAAGCGGTTGAATAACGCAATGGATACCGCAGTGGCAATGGGAATGCCTTTGTACGCCGGGCCAAAAATCATGTCGTATTGCAAACCGGCATCTTGTAGGGCTGCCGCATAAAATTCCCCTAAACGGGCAAGATCGGCGCCTTGGTTAAATAAGCCGGCATTAAAAAAATAAGGGCTCACACGGCCGGATTTCAAGGTGAACTCACCAAATTTTAAAACCTGACGGGCAAGGGCAAATTCAATAAACTGTTGTTTATAATTTTCCATCTTCCTATCCTTATTCTGCCAGTGCCGCACGTTGGGTTTGGAAAATGACCTCACAGCCTTGTTTGGCGAGATCTAATAAGGTTAATAATTCCTCGTGGCTAAACGGTTCGCCTTCCGCAGTGCCTTGCACTTCAATCATGCGGCCGTCTTCCATCATGACCACATTCATGTCCGTTTCTGCGGCGGAATCTTCCACGTATTCCAAATCACATACCGCATCGCCGTTCACGATGCCGACAGAAATCGCTGCCACCAATCCTTTCAGCGGATTTTTGCTCAATGTACCGTTTGCCACCAAGCCATTTAATGCATCACATAACGCCACGCAAGCACCGGTAATGGAGGCGGTACGAGTGCCGCCGTCCGCTTGGATCACATCACAGTCCAATGTAATACAACGCTCGCCGAGAGCTTCCAAATCTACCATAGCACGCAAAGAACGGGCGATTAAACGTTGAATTTCTAAGGTGCGGCCGCCTTGTTTACCTTTTGCCGCTTCACGTTGCATACGGCTGTGGGTAGAACGTGGCAACATGCCGTATTCCGCCGTGACCCACCCTTGTCCCTGTCCTTTTAAAAAGCGCGGCACGCCATCCTCCACGGTGGCAGTACACAACACTTTGGTATCGCCAAACTCCACCATCACGGAACCTTCCGCATGTTTGGTGTAATGACGGGTGATTTTAATCGGGCGGGGTTGGTTGTTGGCACGTTGATTCGGACGCATGAAAAATTCCTCGTTAAGCAATAAAAAATCGCGCCATTTTAGCACGCAAACTGACAGAAACGAAATTTGGCAGTACAATAGAACGCAAATTTTAGCGCCTAAAAATGAAGGAATTATTATGATTTATAGCATGACGGCATTCGCCAGTTTAGAAATCAAAAAAAACTGGGGAAACGCAGTTTGGGAAATCCGTTCGGTCAATCAACGTTATTTAGAAACCTTTTTCCGCCTGCCGGAACAATTCCGCAGTTTAGAAAACACCTTACGCGAAACCCTGCGTCAAAAACTCACTCGTGGCAAAATCGAATGTACCCTGCGTATTGATAATAAAAAACAAACTGCCGCCGAATTACACATTAATCAAGAACTCGCCACGCAAGTATTGCAATCTTTGCAATGGCTAAAACAGCAAGCAGGCGAAGGTGAGCTCAATTTAACCGACGTGTTGCGCTATCCGGGCGTAGTGGAAGTGCCGGAACAGGATGTGGATTTAATCAGCCAAGATTTATTGGCGGCGTTTGAGCAAGTTGTCGAGGAATTTATCGCTATGCGTCAACGCGAAGGGGAAAAAATCCACACGTTACTGACACAACGCCTTGACGCCATCAATGAAGAACAGCAAAAAGTGCGGTCCAAAATGCCGGAGATTTTACAATGGCAACGCGAGCGCATGTTGCAACGCTTTGAAGAAGTGCAACTGCAACCGGATCCACAACGTTTAGAGCAAGAGCTGATTATGTTGGCTCAACGCATTGATGTCGCCGAAGAATTGGATCGTTTGCAATTACACGTCAAAGAAACGCAAAACATTCTGCGCAAAGGCGGCGCAGTAGGACGCAAGCTGGATTTCATGATGCAAGAACTCAATCGTGAATCCAACACCTTGGCGTCCAAATCCATCAATGTCGATGTAACCAATTCCGCCATTGAGCTTAAAGTGTTAATTGAGCAAATGCGCGAACAAATTCAAAATCTTGAGTAATTGATTGATATTTTTTAAGGAAAGTACGATGGCCTATTCCCTTTTAACGGCACAACAGGACGACATTATTTGCCCGTTAACACACTACTCGCTGATTGAAATTGCGGGCACGGAGGCGGAAAAATATTTGCAGGGGCAACTCACTTGCGATGTCACCAAATTGGCAGCCGGTGAATCCACCCTTACCGCTCATTGCGATCCAAAAGGCAAAATGAGCGCGCTTTTCCGTTTAATTCGTCAAGACGAACAGACCTTTTATATGCTGTTAAAAAGTGCGTTATTGCCGTCGGCGCTGGATCAACTGAAAAAATATGCGGTGTTTTCCAAAGTCACTTTTACGTCATTAGATTGGCAACTTCTCGGTGCAGCCGGCACAAAAAGCATCGAAAAGTGCGGTCAATTTTCTACGCAAATTCGCGTTGATGTAAATGGACAACAACCGCGCGTGATTTTACTCCACCCAACCCGATTAGCCCTCGAACCTACCGTTGAAGCAGAAGCTTGGGATTTATTGGATATTCAAGATGGCGTGCCAAGTTTAGCGGCAGCGACCCAATTAGAATTTATTCCGCAAGCGTTAAACCTGCAAAGTATCGAACAGGCAATTTCTTTCCAAAAAGGCTGCTACATCGGGCAAGAAACTGTGGCACGCGCGAAATATCGTGGCGCCAATAAACGTGCTCTCTTTATTTTTGCCGCGCAAACAGAAAGTCTACCGGACATCGGTTCGGCATTGGAAATGGCACTTGGTGATAATTGGCGAGCCACCGGCACCATCACAAGTGCGGTCAATTTTCACGGCGTTTTATGGTTGCAGGCGGTGCTTAATACGCCATTAGAAGAAGGTCAGGCATTCCGCTTGCCGAACAGCCAAACCTTGCTTGACATGCAACCCTTGCCTTATGAGTTAAGCTGATGAAAGTCGGATTGGTATTGGAAGGCGGCGCCATGCGCGGGATGTTCACCGCCGGCGTGTTGGATGTCTTCTTGGATGAGCAGATTCACATTGACGGCATTGTCAGCGTGTCCGCCGGGGCATTGTTCGGTGTAAATTTTCCTTCGAAACAAAAAGGCCGTGTACTGCGCTACAACAAAAAATACCTCAACGACAAGCGCTACATGGGTTGGCACAGCCTGTTCACCACGGGCAATATCGTCAACAAAGACTTCGCCTTCTATCAATTGCCTTTTGAATTGGACGTGTTCGATCAAGAAGCATTCGCCCGTTCCGGCATCGACTTCTACACGGTGTTAACCAACGTGGAAAGCGGCGAAGCGGAATATGTGAAAATCCACGATGCCTTTGAGCAAATGGAAACCCTGCGTGCCACCTCCGCCATGCCTTTCGTGTCAAAAATGGTGGAAATCGATGGCAAAAAATATTTAGATGGCGGCATTGCAGACAGTATTCCGTTGCGTTTCTGTCAACAGTTGGGGTACGACAAAATCATCGTCATTCTCACCCGCCCATTGGATTACCGCAAAACGCCGACCAATCCGCTGATTTTTAAGGCTTTTTATCGCCGTTATCCAAAACTGGTCGAACGCCTGACCAACCGCTATGCCGACTATAACCGCGCAGTGGAAGACGTCATTCGTCTTAACGAACAAGGCGAGATTTTTGTTATTCGCCCTTCTGTCTCACTGCCTGTTCGCCGTATTGAAAAAGACGTCGCCAAAGTGCAGGCAATGTATGACTTAGGGGTGCGTGACGGGCAAGACATTCTACCGGCCCTGAAAGCCTACCTGACCAAGTAAAAACATAGGAAAAATCCACCGCACTTTTGCCAATTTTCTGCACAAAATTTTGTTGCAGAAATATTAACAATTCTTTAGACTAGCGCCCGCAAATCTAATTTGTAATTTCATTTATATCGCAAGTTTGTGTATAGGAAATGACAAAGCCTTTCTTTTGAGCCTTTTCTCATTGTTATACCTTCCTTGTAATACTTTCATTCACTTTAATAGGATTAAAAATGAACGAAGTTTTACAACAGTTCAAACAACAATATTTAATTAAATATTGGAATCCCGTCATCGCCGTTATCGCTGCCGGTTTAATCTCAGCCTATTATTTCGGCGTTACCGGCACCTAC
Source organism: uncultured Aggregatibacter sp. (assembly GCA_963515835.1). Classification (GTDB taxonomy): domain Bacteria; phylum Pseudomonadota; class Gammaproteobacteria; order Enterobacterales; family Pasteurellaceae; genus Aggregatibacter. The sequence goes on along the minus strand of CAUPZK010000023.1, from coordinate 28,142 downwards.
TGGGCGGTTACCGGCGAATTTACCCGTTGGGGTGGCCATGCATTACAAGCCTTGGGCGTTGATGTGTCCGATTGGAGCTACTACAAAATCATCGGTATGCAAGGCACAATTCTCACCCGCGTTGATGGCGTGATGATCTTAGGCATGTTTGCCGGTTGTATCTCCGCAGCCTTGTGGGCAAACAACGTGAAATGGCGTAACCAGCCACATAAGCGTCGTATTGTACAAGCCTTAATCGGCGGTGCCATTGCCGGTTTCGGCGCACGTTTGGCGATGGGCTGTAACCTTGCCTCGTTATTTACCGGTATTCCACAATTTTCCGTACACGCTTGGTTTTTTACCATTGCCACAGCACTTGGGACTTACGTTGGTGTGAAAGTCACCTTATTACCGATGTTCCGCGTGAAATTGGAATTGAAAAAAGGCGCCGCAAAATTACAAGAAACAGATCCGAAAAGAGCACAACGCCGTTTTTGGATCGGTATGGTCGTGTTCTTCGCTTACTTTATTGCCTCTCTTTATGTAATGACCCAATCCATCAAACTCGGTTTTGCCATGTTGTGTGGTTTAGCATTCGGTTTACTTATCGAACGTGCGCAAATCTGCTTCACTTCCGCGTTCCGTGATCTTTGGGTGACCGGTCGCGCTTACATGGCAAAAGCCATTATTTTCGGCATTCTTGCCGGCACTATCGGCGTCTTCAGCTACATTCAGTTAGGCGTTCCGGCAAAAATCATGTGGGCAGGCCCGAATGCGATTATCGGCGGTTTATTGTTCGGTTTCGGTATTGTATTAGCCGGCGGTTGTGAAACCGGTTGGATGTACCGTGCGATGGAAGGCCAAGTGCATTTTATGTGGGTGGGTATCGGCAACGTGATCGGCTCGACTTATCTTGCCTACGCTTGGGATGATTTGGCACCGGCATTGGCGCTTGACTACGAAAAACTGAACTTACTGAAAGAATTTGGTCCGGTAGGCGGATTATTGGTGAACTACGGTTTATTGATTCTCTGCTTAATTGCTGTCGTCTGGTGGGAAAAACGCTTCCTTGCCAAGGCAAAAGCCAAAATCGCCGCTTTCGCACAAGCGTAAAAGTGCGGTCTGATTTCACGTTATTTTTTATTTCACAGAAGGAAACACATTATGGCATTTACCGTTGTACAAAAATTAGACAAAGATCCTAAAGACATCGTTCCGGATTACACCATCGACACTGTGGGCGAACCTTGTCCGTATCCGGCTATTGTTATGTTGGAAACCATGCCGGAATTAAAGGAAGGCGAAATTCTGGAATTACTCAGCGACTGTGCACAATCCATCAACAACATTCCGGTGGATACTAAAAACCATGGTTATACTTTATTAAGCGTGGAACAAGATGGCACAAAATTACGCTATTTGATTCAGCGTTAATCAACGTTCAGAAAAACAAAAGCCCGTTTGATACGGGCTTTATTTCTTCCAAAGAAAGGAGGAGATAATTTCTTTAAAAAAATTGACTAAACCTATCACAAAATTTGCCTATTTCCTCAACATTTCACCCCAAAAAACGCTAGAATAAGCAAATTTTTTAATATTCATTACTATAACATTTATTTCGGGGGAACAAGATGGAAGCTCAGGGGGCAGGTGATTTAATTCGCGTTGTCACGTTATTAGGTGCGGCTGTTGTGGCGGTGCCATTATTTAAACGTATTGGTTTAGGTTCGGTGCTGGGGTATTTAGCCGCCGGCTTAATTATTGGCCCCTTCGGGTTAAAATTAGTAACCGATTCTCACGCTATTTTGCACATTGCAGAATTTGGCGTGGTAATGTTCCTATTCATGATCGGTTTGGAAATGAAACCGTCCCATTTATGGAGCTTACGTAAACAAATTTTCGGGCTGGGTAGTTTACAAGTCGTGATCTCTGCTCTGCTAATGACCCTCGTATCCGTACAATTCGGTATTTCTTGGGAAGTCGCCTTTATTTGTTCTTCCGGTTTCGTGCTTACCTCTACCGCCATTGTGATGCAAGTGTTGGGGGAGCGCAAACTCCTGTCTACCCGCCCGGGGCAAAAAATGGTGTCGATCTTATTATTTGAAGATTTGCTGATCGTGCCGTTACTGGCTATCGTGACCTACCTCTCCCCACTCGAAACCGAAAGCACCATTTCTTGGTGGGAATCCGCCTCCATCGCCTTAGTTGCGTTGGCTATCCTTGTACTTATTGGACGTTTCATTTTGAATCCGGTGTTCCGTATTTTGGCAAACGCCAAAGCACGCGAAGTGATGACCGCTGCCGCCTTATTTGTGGTATTAGGCTCGGCATTACTGATGGAAGAAGCAGGCTTATCACAAGCCATGGGCGCTTTTGTTGCCGGCGTCATGCTGTCGGAATCCGCTTTCCGCCATCAATTGGAAGCAGATATTGAACCGTTCCGTGGTTTATTGCTAGGGCTATTTTTCCTCGGTGTGGGAATGTCGCTAAATCTCACCGTCGTGGTTGAAAACTGGATGCTAATTGGTATCGGTGTATTCGCTTTAATGCTAACAAAAGGTATCTGTATTTATCTTGTTGCGCGCGCAGCAAAAAGCACACATAAAACCGCCATAGAGCGTGCTTTACTCATGGCTCAAGGCGGGGAATTTGCCTTTGTTTTATTTGCTCAAGCCTTCAACCAGAAAGTCATCGATGAAACCGTCAATGCCAACATGACCGCAATCGTGGTGCTGTCCATGGTGTTAACCCCCATTATATTGGTTTTATATGAAAAATTTGCGCCCAAACCGACTGCAGAAGAATTACCGGCTGATGAAATCGATGAACAACATCCGATTCTCATCGTCGGCATGGGACGTTTTGGTCAAATCGTAAATGACTTATTACGCTTAAGCGGCTACGCCACCACCATTGTTGATTTGAACCCGAACATGATCAAAGGCTTCAATGAATACGGCATTAAATCCTATTTTGGTGACGCTTCCCGTCGCGAATTTCTGATCGCCGCGGGTCTAGAACAAGCAGATATGTTAGTCGTCGCCATTAACAATAAAGAACAAGCGGAAAACATCGTGCACTTTGCCCGTGAAGTGAATCCGAATATTAAAATTATTGCTCGTGCTTACGACCGTTTCAGCACCTTTGCCTTACACGAAGCCGGCGCAGACGAAATTATCCGTGAAACCTTCGATTCCGCCGTGCGTGCGGGTAAACGCGCACTGGAAACATTAGGCATGGAACCGGAATTAGTGAAAGAAATCGGCGACTATTATTTTGATGCAGATCGCCATGAAGTCGCCCTCATGTCACAAGTTTATGACCCCAACATGGGGTTATTCCAAAATCCGCTCATGCGTGACATTGCCCGCGAATGTGATCAAAAAATGGCGGCCGACATCCAAGAAATCATTCTGAGAGCAAAGAAAAAAGAAGAGGAATAAAACACCGCAAAAACGACCGCACTTTACACCCTAAAGTGCGGTCGTTTTTTTACCCGTTTTTTATGTTAATTTTCCTCTCACAACAAAATCCGCTAGAAACCAACCACACTTTATGGTATAAAGCACGCCGTTATTTTGCTGTTTAAAAGTAACGTTTATTTTTTAATCAATTTACTAAAACACACACATATCAGAAAGGCTAAATCGGGGTGCCAAACGGTCGATTGGCTGGATATGTGGAGGCTAAACCCCAAAAAAAAGGAAAATTATTATGGCACAAGTTTCTATGCGCGATATGCTTCAAGCAGGCGTTCACTTCGGTCACCAAACTCGTTACTGGAACCCAAAAATGAAACCATTCATTTTCGGACCACGCAACGGCGTTCATATCATCAACCTTGAAAAAACCGTTCCAATGTTCAACGCAGCATTAGCTGAGTTAACCCGCATTGCGGGCAACAACGGTAAAGTATTATTCGTTGGTACTAAACGCGCAGCGACCGATGCAGTGCAAGCAGCAGCATTAGACTGTCAACAATACTATGTAAACCACCGTTGGTTAGGCGGTATGTTGACCAACTGGAAAACAGTTCGTCAATCCATCAAACGTTTAAAAGATTTAGAAACTCAATCTCAAGATGGTACTTTTGATAAATTAACCAAAAAAGAAGCGTTAATGCGTACCCGTGAGATGGAAAAACTTGAATTAAGCCTTGGCGGTATCAAAGAGATGGGCGGTCTTCCGGATGCATTATTCGTTATCGGTGCAGACCACGAACATATCGCAGTGAAAGAAGCAAACAACTTGGGTATTCCGGTATTTGCTATCGTTGATACTAACTCTAGCCCGGACGGCGTAGATTTCGTTATCCCGGGTAACGATGACGCAGCACGTGCAATTCAACTTTATCTTTCTTCTGCTGTTGCAGCGATCAAAGAAGGTCGTGGTAACGAAGCAGCGGTTGCTGAAGAATTAGCGCAAGCCGCAGAATAATTCAGGCGATTGCGATAAGGCGTAAGCCCTTATTAATCAGACGATTAATTAATGAGCAGGGGGCTAAATAGCTCCCTGTATTTTTTAGAGCTAAAAGTGCGGTCTTTTTCCACCGCACTTTAACCGACAGAGGATTTTAAAATGGCTGAAATCACAGCATCATTAGTAAAAGAACTGCGTGAACGTACCGGCGCAGGTATGATGGAATGTAAAAAAGCATTAGTTGAAGCAAACGGCGACATCGAATTAGCTATCGACAACATGCGTAAATCCGGTCAAGCAAAAGCGGCGAAAAAAGCAGGCCGTGTTGCAGCTGAAGGTGTTATCCTTGCTCGCGTACAAAATGGTTTCGGTGTATTAGTTGAAATGAACTGTGAAACTGACTTCGTAGCAAAAGATGCCGGTTTCTTAGGTTTAGCCAACGAAGTGGCAGACTACGCAGCAGCACACAAAGGCGCAACTATCGAACAACTTCAAGCGCAATTTGAAGAAAAACGTGCAGCATTAGTGGCGAAAATCGGTGAAAACATGACCATCCGTCGTGTTGCTTACATCGAGGGCGATGTTGTAGGTTCTTACTTACACGGTGCGAAAATCGGTGTATTAGTAGCGGGTAAAGGCGCAGACGATGAATTATTAAAACACATCGCAATGCACGTTGCAGCAAGTCGCCCAGACTATGTTAACCCAGGTGACGTTCCGGCTGATGTGGTTGAACATGAGCGTAACATCCAAGTGGATATCGCAATGCAATCCGGTAAACCACGTGAAATTGCAGAAAAAATGGTTGAAGGCCGTATGAAGAAATTCACCGGCGAAGTTTCTTTAACCGGTCAACCATTCGTGATGGATCCATCTAAATCCGTTGGCGATTTGTTAAAAGAAAAGGGTGCTGAAATCTCTAACTTCATCCGTTTAGAAGTAGGCGAAGGTATCGAGAAAGTAGAAACCGACTTCGCAGCAGAAGTTGCTGCCATGTCTAAAGCTTAATTGAACATTTGAGCAAGAAAGCAGGTGTAAAAACCTGCTTTTTTATTGTCTATTGTTCCGAAATCTTCCTTGTAGCAATTTCGTTATATCCCATTTCCTTTTCTTCTAAAATCTCCCATAAAATCCCACAAAGTGCGGTGGGAAATCTGCTAAAATAAGCACCGTTTTTTTATCGACGAAAGGGCGACATCATCGAAAATTGGCAACGCGGTTTCGTACTACATCGCAAATCTTACAGCGAAACCAGCTTATTGGTAGATCTACTAACAGAAGATTTCGGGCGTATCAGCGTATTGGCAAAAGGCGCACGGGCAAAGCGCTCCATGCTAAAAGGCGTGTTACAACCCTTTACGCCTTTACTGCTACGTTGGAGCGGTCGTGGTGATCTGAAAATTCTCACCAAAGCAGAGCCCGCCGCCATTGCCTTGCCCTTACAAAATGTTGCCTTATACAGCGGCTTTTATTTAAACGAACTCATTTGTCGCGTATTGGAACCGGAAAACGCCTATCCGCAATTGTTCCAACAGTATTTGCAATGTTTAACGCAATTAGCCGTATCACAAACCCACGTGGAGCCTGCGCTACGTACCTTTGAATTTCAACTTTTGCGCACCTTAGGCTATGGCATTGATTTCACTCATTGTGCCGGCTCCGGCAAAGCCGTAGAGGCGAACATGACTTATCGTTACCGCGAAGAAAAAGGCTTTATTGCTTCCTTAATCAAAGATAATTTAACCTTTTACGGGCGGGAATTATTGGCCTTTGAACAAACCCAATTTGACGAACCCTCTGTATTATCGGCAGCTAAACGGTTTACACGCATTGCATTAAAACCGTATTTAGGCGACAAGCCCTTGAAAAGCCGAGAATTATTCACCCAACACAGCTTATATTCAAAATAACATGGCATTACTTTACAGCGACAACAAACCAAAGAAAAAGACCGCAAATTTCACCGCACACATTCTTGATTTAGATTATCAAGGGTTAGGTGTGGCTAAAATCAACGGCAAAACCTGGTTTATTGAAAACGCGTTGCCGCAAGAAAGCGTAGAAGTTCGCGTATTGGAAGAAAAACGCCAATACGGTCAAGGCGTAGCACAGCGTATTTTACGCCCAAGTCCTCAGCGCCAAACACCGCCATGCGTTTATTTTGAACAATGCGGGGGGTGCCAAAATCAACACATTCCTATTAAATTACAACGTTCTGCCAAGCAAACCGCATTGGTTCAACGCCTATCCCGTTTACAGCCGGAACCCATTCATTTCATGCCGTTATTGCAAGGCGAGCCTTGGCATTACCGTCGTCGGGTGCGTTTAAGCGTATTGTTTGACAGTAAAAATCGTAAACTGAATATCGGCTTACGGCGTAAAAATTCACAGCAAATTATTCCTATCGACCATTGTTTGGTGTTGGAACAGCCGCTGAATGATTTATTGCCAAAACTGACCGCACTTTTCGAGCAATGGACAACACCACAACAACTAGGGCATATTGAACTTGTGGCAGCAGACAATGGCATCGCCATGTTATTACGCCATATAAAAAACATCGGTGAAACCGACCGCACTTTATTATTACAGTTTGCCGAACAACACCAACTCATGTTATTTGTACAAGAACATGACAGCATTGAACATTGGCAGGGTGAACAGCCTTTTTACCGCTTGGACGATGACCTCACCTTGCAATTTGATATTCGCGATTTCATTCAAATTAATGCACAATTAAACCGTCAAATGATCGCAACGGCGTTAGACTGGTTGGCGCTGAATTCGCAGGATCATGTGTTAGATTTGTTCTGTGGTATGGGCAACTTCACCTTACCGCTGAGTCGCAAAGTAAAAAGTGCGGTAGGCATTGAAGGCGTTTCTGCGATGGTGGAAAAAGCCCGCGCCAATGCCGAACGAAACGGTTGTCATAATGTCCAATTTTACCGGACGGATTTAGATAAACCTTTTATCAATCAACCGTGGGCGCAGCAACCCTTCAATAAGATTTTGCTCGATCCACCACGCACAGGGGCAGCATTTGCTTTAAATGCACTCTGTCAATTACAGGCTGAAAGCATCCTGTATGTTTCTTGCAATCCTGCAACACTCGTGCGAGATACGGAAATCTTGCGTGACGCAGGCTATCAATTGGATAAAGTCGCCATGATCGATATGTTCCCACAAACCGGTCATTTGGAGTCGATAAGTTTATTTCGAAAAAGATAAGGATTCATTATGGTCGCTGTGAGAGGATCTCATTTATTAAATCCTAAAGATTTTGAGATTGAAAAATGGTGCGCTAACTTGAATGTAGCGGAAAATGTTAAAGCCAACTTAATGACGGCATGGCATTATTCGCAACAGAAAATGACCTTACGTACCGAACATCAGCAGGAAGAAGCCCATTTGCTGACCTTCGGCGTGGAAATGGTGGAAATCCTCAACAGCTTAAACATGGATGCCGATAGCTTGTTCACCGCCATGCTCTTCCCTATTGTCCGCGATCAACTGGTGGATTTAGCCCAAATTGAAGAAGATTTCGGCGCGAATATCAGCAAACTGGTACGCGGTGTTATCGAAATGGACAATATCCGCCAACTCAACATCACCCATTCTGCCAGCAGCTTGCAGGTGGATAACGTGCGCCGAATGTTGCTCGCCATGGTAGATGATTTCCGCTGTGTGATTATCAAATTAGCAGAGCGTATCGCCTTCTTGCGTGATGCCGAAAAAAATTACACGGAAGAAGAACGCGTTCTCGCCGCCAAAGAATGTGCCAATATTTACGCCCCGCTTGCCAACCGCTTAGGTATCGGGCAGCTCAAATGGGAACTGGAAGATTACTGTTTCCGTTATTTGCACCCGGAACAATATCGCGCTATCGCCAAGTTATTAAAAGAACGTCGCCTTGACCGCGAACAATATATCGCCGATTTTGTGACCGAGCTTTCCGGTTATTTACAAGAAAACATTCCACATGTGGAGGTGTACGGTCGCCCGAAACATATTTACAGCATTTGGCGAAAAATGCAGAAAAAGCACTTAGAGTTCAGTGGCTTATATGATGTTCGTGCAGTACGTATTATTGTGCAAAAATTGCAAGACTGTTACACCGCACTTGGCATTGTACACACCCACTTCAAACATCTGCCAAAAGAATTCGACGATTATGTTGCCAACCCAAAACCAAACGGCTACCAGTCTATTCACACCGTGGTGCTGGGTAAAGGCGGCAAACCAATAGAAGTGCAAATTCGGACCCAACAAATGCACGATGATGCCGAACTTGGTGTCGCGGCACACTGGAAATACAAAGAAGGCGCCAGCGCAGGTCGTTCCGGTTACGAAGAAAAAATTGCCTGGTTACGCAAACTCTTGGCGTGGCAAGATGATATTACCGACTCCGGCGAAGTGATGGCGGAATTACGCAGCCAAGTGTTTGATGATCGCGTGTATGTCTTTACGCCGAAAGGCGAAGTGGTAGATTTGCCAACCGGCTCCACGCCGCTGGATTTTGCCTACGCCATTCACAGTGAAATTGGTCACCGTTGTATCGGCGCCAAAGTGGGCGGACGCATTGTGCCGTTCACCTATCAGCTCCAAATGGGCGATCAAGTGGATATCATCACACAGAAAAACCCGAACCCAAGCCGCGACTGGCTCAACCCGAATCTCGGCTTTACCCACACAGCAAAAGCCCGTGCGAAAATTCATGCTTGGTTCAAAAAACAGGATCGTGATAAAAACATTCCAGCCGGCAAAGAATTGTTGGAAAGTGAAATCAACCGCTTGGGCATCAGCTTAAAACAAGTGGAACAACAAGCCTTGCCGCGTTATAACCTGAAAAATCTCGATGATTTATACGCGGGCATTGGCGGCGGTGATATTCGTATCGGGCCGTTAATCAACTTCCTGCAAAACAAATTCATCAAAATCTCCGCGCAAGAAGTGGATGAAGAAATCTTGCGTCACGTCAGCACCAAAAGTGCGGCTAACGCTCAACAAAAAACCGAACGCAAAGATTGCGTTATCGTCGAAGGCGTCGGCAACTTGATGCACCACATTGCACGTTGTTGCCAACCGATTCCGGGCGACAGCATTGTAGGCTACATCACCATGGGGCGTGGCATTTCTATTCACCGTTGTGATTGCGAACAATTCCTTGAGCTGCAAAGCGTTCACCCGGAACGCGTAGTAGAATCCCGTTGGGGCGATAATTATTCTAACGGCTTCCATCTCAACATTCGTATTGTGGCGTCAGATCGCAACGGCTTATTACGCGACATCACCACCGTGCTGGCAAACGACAAAATCAGCGTACTCGGCGTGTCTTCCCGTACGGATACGAAGCGCCAAGTGGCAAACATCGACATGCAAATTGAGCTTAACAACGTGGAAATGTTGAGTAAAATTCTGTCTCGTTTGGAAAAACTGGATGATGTCATTGAAGCCAAACGCCTCTAATAACAATAAATAAAGGAAAACCTAATGGACAAAACGACGGGGCTAACCCACTTAATCAAATCCACTCAATATTCCATGCAAGGCTTAAAAAGTGCGGTCAAATATGAAACGGCTTTTCGTCATGAGCTTTTCTGCTGCCTTTTCATGATTCCATTGGCATTATGGCTTGGCGATAATGCCATTGAAAAAGCACTGATGATCGGCAGCGTATTGTTAGTCTTGGTGGTAGAACTGCTCAATAGCGCTATCGAGGCCGTAGTGGATCGTATCGGCACCGAGCGCCACGAACTCTCCGGTCGCGCCAAAGATCAAGGCTCAGCTGCGGTATTTGTTGCGTTAGCTATCGTCGCAATCACCTGGGCGTTCATGTTGCTTAATTAGAAACGTTGTAAAAAAACAACCACATTTTTTGGCGTGCGCTTCCCAACGCGTGCCTTGTTCTATATTGGGCTATAAAGTCTAAGTGCTCAAAAGGAGACAAATATGAACGATACACAACATATCGACACTATCGTTTTTGACTTAGGCGGTGTGCTGATAGATTGGAACCCACGTCATTTATACCGCAAAATTTTCAACGACGAAGTGGAAATGGAACGATTTTTAACGGAGGTATGTAATAGCGAATGGAATGAACGACAAGATGCAGGGCGACCTTGGACAGAAGGCATTGCCGAGGCCATCAAACAACATCCACACTATGAAGCCGAAATTCGAGCCTATCATGAACGCTGGTCGGAAACCCTAAATGGCGCTATCGACGACACCGTCGTACTGTTGGAAGCACTCAAGCGTAGTGGCATTCGCTTACTGGCACTGACTAACTGGTCTAATGAAACCTTCCATTTCGCCGAAGAACAATTTCCTTTCTTAACCCAATTTGAAGGCATTTTAGTGTCAGGTTATGAACGCCTAGCCAAACCTGATCCACGCATTTTCAACCTGCTTATCGAACGCTATCACCTCACACCTCAGCGCACCATCTTCATTGACGACCGCCTACGCAATGTAGAAAGTGCTCGTCACGTTGGCTTACACGCCTTACAATTCACCGACGCGCAAAAGCTAAAACAGGATTTAATAGCGTTGGGCATAAAATTCGACTAAAAACACGTTAAAAAACGACCGCACTTTACACGACACCAAACAAGAAGGTTGATATGTCAAAGGAACAACAGGCCTGTAGCGTGCAACTCGTTGCACGAAATAAAATCGTGAACACATTTTGTTAGGAGACACCTTAAACCGTCTCCTTTATTTTTTCTTGAAGCCCGGCTATAGCCTTGCATTCATCCTCGCTATGTTTACCCTTAATCACGATGGATTGTAAAAATACTTTAATCTCTTGTAATTGAGAAATTTTTTCTTCTACTAACGCCAGTTGCTTAAGCACCAATTTGTCAGCGTCATAATGATTAGCCGTGTGAAATTTGAGTGCATTGAGTTGTTTAATATCTTCTAAAGAAAAACCTAGCGTACGGCAGTTTTTAATAAAAATAAGCTGAGTTATGCTTTCTTCGTCATACGATCGATAACCGTTAGCCTGTCGTTTGGGTTCCGGTAAGACGCCTTGTTTTTCATAGTAACGAATGGTTTCTAAGTGAATCCCGGTACGTTTACTCAGCTCATTGACTTTCATTTCTTCCTCCCTAAAAATTTTTACCATTCTAACAAAAAATACTTGATCCCGTAGTCCCTACAGGCTTTAAGCTGTTCTGCACTCAAACAAATTAAGTAAGTAGGGAAGGAACGAGATGCCACATCAACACAAACACGAGCGTTCACACGCTCATACACCAACAAATAAAAAGATTTTAAGCACCAGTTTGGTCATTATCAGCAGCTATATGATCATCGAGTTTTTAAGTGGCTATTATTTTAATAGCCTCGCCTTAATGGCTGACGCCGGGCATATGGCAAATGACAGCCTATCGTTGCTCCTCGCCCTTATTGCTTTGTTTTTAAATGCACAAAACCAAAAAAGGTTCGCGCTGTTAAATGGCACTTCTCTGATTATGGTGGCAGTATGGATTTTGGTGGAAGCGACAGAACGTTGGCAATACCCAACGACAATGTTGGCGTTGCCTATGCTAGGCGTTGCCATCACTGGACTCTTGGTAAACATTTTTGCAGCTTGGTTAATGATGAAAGGCGATCATGAAAACTTAAACATCAAAGCCGCCTATTTACACGTATTAGCTGACCTGTTTGGCTCTCTGGTGGCAATTATCGCCGGATTAAGCGCATGGCTACTAAACTGGCAATGGGTTGACCTTGTCGCCAGCAGTATTTTAAGCCTACTAACATTGCGAAGCGGTGCTTCTGTTGTCTATCAAGCCTGTAAAGCATTACGAAACAATGAATCGCATTTCGATACAACACCACACCAACATTAAAAAACTGTAACAAAAAAGACCGCACTTTTATCAAGTGCGGTCTTTTTCTTTTGTGTTTTTATCCTCTAACCTTTCTTATCCAACAGCCGAATATAACGTGTAGCCGATAACCATGCGCCGATGTAGCCCATAATGACGCAAACCACGAGTAAGAAAAGGAATTCCACCAACCCTAAACCGTTTAAGTTGAAACTGACGGCAAAGATATCGGTCACGTATTTCACCGCACCGGTGAAATAGCCAATGGTGAGGCTGCTAAAAACACAAGCGAAGAAACCGCCGAGCGCGGCATAAATCATGCCGGTGTAAAGGAAAGGTCGAAGGATGAATTGATCGGTAGCACCGAGTAATTTCATCACTTCAATGTTCGCTTGGTTGCTGTAAACATCAGCGCGAATACTGTTGCCGATCACCAAGAAAACCGCAATCGCCATCAACAGGGTACAAAAAATTGCCACATGTGCAACTAGCCACGTCAGTGCGGTCAGTTTTTCCAGCCAATCATTATCCAAACGGACTTCCTGAACGCCTTTGATTTTATCCAAGTTTTCCCGTAATTCATTGCGTTTTTGCGACTCGTTAAACGCTTTGCTTGGTTTAATCATCACCACTGCCGGCAATGGATTGTCATCTAACACGTCCAGTTCTTCGTTAAAACCCGACCATTGACGAAATTCGCTTAAGCTTTCCTTGCGGGAAATGTAATTGAGCGACTCTACACCCTCTTGCTGACGGATTTTTTCCACCACCAAATTGGCATCCTCTTCCGACAAGTTTTTATGTAAATACACGGTCAGTTCACTTTCCGGGTAAAACTGCGTGGTGGCGTGATGAATATTTTTCCAAAGCAAATAGCTCACGGTTGGAATCGTTAAAGAGACGGCGATCACCAACACGGTTAGCAATGTCGCAAACTTACGTTTCAGTAAGTCTGCCAACACCGCACGCAATACGTACACACTTTGCACGCCAAAAGGGAAATTCAGACGAAAACTCATGTTACCTCCTAGCGTAAATAACCTTGCTCAAGCACCAAGCAAGGTTTCGGTTTTTGTTGCACGATGCCCATGTCATGGGTGGCGATTAACACTGTCATGCCAAGGCGATTGAATTCTTCAAATAAATTGAAGATCTCTAAAGAGAGCGCACTATCTAAGTTGCCGGTAGGTTCATCGGCTAACAATAATTGCGGTTTATGGACCACTGCACGCGCAATATCAATACGTTGTTGCTCACCGCCGGATAAGTGCGCCGGCAAGTGATTAGCACGATCACGCAATCCCACACGATCTAATGCTGCCAAAGCACGGCTATTGGCATCTTTCGGATGTTGTCCGGCAATAATTAACGGCAGTGCCACGTTATCCAAGACGGAACGATCCGACAATAAGCGATAATCTTGATGCACCATGCCAATTTGACGGCGTAAAAACGGTACTTCATGGCGGGATAAACGGGTAATGTCGTGTCCATTAAACCAAATTTGCCCGCCATTGGCACGCTCCATGCCCATAATTAATTTCAGTAGGGTACTTTTCCCCGCACCGGAATGCCCCACCAAGTAGGTCATACTGCCCACAGGTAAATGAAAGCTTAACCCTTGCAGCGCCGGCTTTCCACCCAAATACGCTTTACTCACATTTGCAAATCGAATCATTTTTCTTCTCTAAAAAACACATCATTTTTGAACCGCACTTTATTCCTCTTCATGAGCAAATAAAGCGTCAATAAATTCTTCTGCGTTAAATTCACGTAAATCTTCAATTTTTTCGCCTACGCCGATATAGCGGATCGGCAAATTGAACTGGTCGGCGATGGCAAAAATCACACCGCCTTTCGCAGTGCCATCCAATTTGGTTAAACTAATGCCGGTAAGCCCAACGGCTTCGTTAAATAACTTAGCTTGGCTAATGGCATTTTGACCGGTACCCGCATCCAGAGTGAGCATAATTTCATGCGGTGCGCTTTCATCGTATTTTTTCATCACGCGTACGATTTTCTTCAGCTCATCCATCAGGTTATTTTTATTTTGTAAACGACCGGCAGTATCCGCAATAAGCACATCAATATTACGTGCCGCCGCTGATTGCATCGCATCAAAAATCACTGATGCCGAATCGGAACCGGTACTTTGCGCCACCACCGGAATGTGATTACGCTCACCCCACACTTGCAACTGCTCCACCGCCGCCGCACGGAAGGTATCGCCCGCCGCCAACATGACAGTTTTGCCCTCCATTTGGAATTTACGCGCCAGTTTGCCGATAGTGGTGGTTTTACCTACGCCATTCACCCCTACCATTAAAATCACATAAGGCTTTTTGCTGCCATCAATGCGTAATGGTTGTGCCACCGGTTTTAGGATCTCGCCCATTTCCAGTTTAAGTTGTTGGTATAAGGTATCGGCGTTTTGTAACTGCTGACGGGTCGCATGTTGCGTTAAGTTGTTGATAATTTTTGTGGTCGTCGGCACGCCGATGTCGGCAATAAGAAGTTGTTCTTCCAATTCTTCAAACAATTCATCATCGATTTTTTTACCAAGAAAGAAACTGCGGAAGCCTGCCCCAATATTTTGTTTGGTTTTCACCAAGCCTTTGAGTAAGCGGCTAAAAAAGCCACCTTCGCTTGGTTTTTCCTGTGTTTCTGCCATGTCGGCAACGGCGTTTTCTTCTTCGTGTTCTTCCGTTTCCACGACAGATTCATCTTCAATATCCACCGCACTTTCGACTTGTACTTCTGCTTCGCTCGCAGAAAGTGCGGTTGAATTTCCTAGCGTTTCTTCAATAGATTGAGTTGAGTCATCTGATGGCGCAAGCGTCCACGCTTGTGTCGCCGGGTTTTCCTCTTGAGCGGTCTCTACCTCAACTGATGGCGCACGCTTCACAGCGTGTGCCTCATCTTCTTCCGATTGAGTACTTTCAGATTGAACTTCATGAAGTTCAGGCACAAGCGTGGACGCTTGCGCCATCAATGTCTCTTCTGTGGATGGATTTTCGCGTGCGGTTTCATCTGAAAGTGCGGTTGTTTTTTCTGCCGTTTCTTGCACTTCAGATTCATTAGGAAGCTGTTCTTTTGATTCCGGATCTTTCAGTTCCGTTGATACTTCCTGTTTATTTTTGCCTAATCCGAACCAAGACCAAAATCCGCCTTTTTTCTTTTCATCTGACATAAATTGCCCACTCTTGTTTAAACTTGATAAAATGCCGCTCATTCTAGCAAAAAAACACATCATTTTCCTGCCGATTTATATGAAAAAAGCAACAACACAACACATCACGAAAGGCGAAGTGCGCATTATCGCCGGTCTATGGCGCGGGCGAAAATTGCCTGTGCTGCCCTCCCAAGGTTTGCGCCCTACCGGCGATCGTGTAAAAGAAACCCTGTTCAACTGGCTCATGCCTTATATCGTTGACAGTGAATGCTTAGACTGTTTTGCCGGTAGCGGTTCTCTTGGCTTTGAAGCGCTTTCACGCCAAGCAGCAAAAGTCACTTTTTTGGAATTAGAAAAAGCGGTGGCGCAGCAGTTAAGCAAGAATATTCAAACCTTGAAATGTGCCGATCGCGCGCAAGTCGTGAATCAAAATAGCCTGCACTTTTTAAATCAGCCGCAAAATCAACCGCACTTTGATGTGGTCTTTCTCGATCCGCCGTTTCATTTTGATTTAGCCGAACAAGCCATTGCCTTGCTCGCACAAAACAACTGGCTGCGTCCGCAAGCCTTGGTTTATGTGGAAACGGAAAAAGGCAAAAATCCGAACGTACCGGAAAACTGGACGGCGTTAAAACAAAAAGACAGTGGGCAAGTGAGTTATCGGTTATATCAAGCGGAGTAATCTCCGCTATTTCGTCACGTCAATGTTTACGTAGTCTTATTAGTCTTACCGAAAAAAATTCACATGAATCCCAAATGCCGACTCTGTTAGATTCATCTAGGCGCTCACAAATTCTAAGCGATAATAAAGTGCTATCGGAAAAGGGCAAGAAAGCGAAATTACAAGCTTAAGTGCCAAACTGCGACCATACAACCTCAAGGATGTACATAAAATGTTAATCATAAGCAACGCCTCTAACGCCATTAAACAACCGGCAAAGAAGTCACCTCCACGAATAACGAAGACGGCATTGCATTGGTGTTAAATCGGGTATTTGGGAAATAAACCGAATTAAAATTCAGCGTAAAAAAAGACCGCACTGTTCAACCCAAAGTGCGGTCTTTTTTTCTAACGTTTTTACGGTGACAATCTCACCCTTTTAAAGTGTTTCGTTAGAAGGCCAGGCATTGACCACCGCTTTCACGAGAGTTGCAAGTGGAATAGCAAAAAAGACGCCCCAAAATCCCCATAAACCGCCGAAAATCAACACCGCGATGATGATAATTAACGGATGAAGATTGACGACTTCGGAAAATAAAAACGGCACAAGGAGATTTCCGTCTAATAATTGGGAAACGACGAAAGCAATCAAGATATACCAGAATGTGTGAGTGTCACCGAATTGGAAAATCGCGACCAACACGACCGGAATGGTGACCAATACCGCCCCAATGTAAGGCACCAAGACGGAAAATCCAACCGCCACTGCCAATAGCAACGGATAATTCAAGCCGAAAGTTAAGAAGATGGCGTAAGTGACAGCGGTAACCACTAAAATTTCTACCAATTTACCACGAATATAATTGGCAATTTGCTGTTGCATTTCCACCCACACTTTTGAGGCAAGGGTGCGGTTACGCGGCAAAAAACGGCTAACGCCATCAATCAGCTGACGTTTATCTTTAAGTAGGAAAAACACCATTAACGGCACCAAGAAAGCATAAATCCCGAGCGTCACCAAGTTCATGATAGATGCCAGAGAGAGTTTTAATGCTGATTCGCCTAAGTTGAGGATTTTCTCTTTTACCGTACCGAAAATGGATTCCACGGTTTGTGCATCAATCAGTTCCGGATAGCGTTCCGGCAAAGATAAAAGCCACTCGTTAAAGCGATTAAACATATGAGGTAAATCACTTAATAAATTCGCTAACTGTGCCCACAAATTCGGAATCAAAATCAATACAACGACAAAAACTAAGCTGATAAAACTGCCTAGCACCAACATCGCAGCCACTAAGCGGGGACACTTCAATTTTTCATTTAATAAGCGTACCGGCCATTCCAATAAATAGGCCAGCACAATCGCCACCAACAGCGGTGCAATAAGGTCGCTAAAAAAATAAATGGACACGAAACCGAACAGCAAAATCGCCGCCAATCCCATGGCTTGCGGATCGGTGAAGCGTCGGTTATACCAACTTTTAAACATTTCAATCATGTTTGATTCCTCTATAAAACCTGCCTGATTATAAGGTAAAATCTATGCAAATCACACATTAAGCAGGAGGAATTTCTATGTCGATTACTATCTACCACAACCCTCGTTGTTCTAAAAGCCGTGAAACATTAGCCTTGTTGGAAAGCCATCATATTCAACCGACCATCGAACTGTATTTACAACAGAACTACGATGTTGAGACGCTACAGAGCATTGCGGATAAATTGGGTATTACAGATATTCGCCAAATGATGCGAACCAAAGATGAGCTGTATAAAACCTTGGGGTTGGATAATCCAAGCCTGACAGCACAGGATTTACTCAATGCCATTGCACAACATTCTGAATTATTGGAACGTCCGATTGTGGTGAATGGCAATAAAGCCAAAATCGGACGACCACCGGAAAGCGTGTTATCCATTTTATAAAAACACCGTTAAAAATCCGTTGGATTTTGTGACCGCACTTTATGGTGTAAGCAGACAAAAATAAACCCGATTCCATGTCGGGTTTATTTTTTATTGGTTAATCTTTCGCAAGCCCTAAATTGCCGATTTTAATCCCCAAATGTCCCAATGCTACCGGAGAAATTTGTTCACTCAAATAAATGAACAATTCATCCAAATCGGTGAAATCTTTTTTAATTTTAATTTGGTCTTCCACTTTGCGGGTAAAGGTATATGTTGTTTGATTGCCGTCGATATGTGCTTCTAAGGTCACATAAATGGTTTCAAAAAAGTGGCTTTTCGCCCCTTCTTCGCCTGGATCGCTGATTCTGACGTTCCATGTGTTGTTAAATAAAATTTCTGTTTTTACTGTCATAATAACCTCATTCATATCAATACATTACATAAACTTTACGAATAGAAAAAAGCCCGATAATAAAATCTCTTATCATAGAAATCTTATTATCGGGCTTTTCGTAATAACGATTCGCGTGTTTCGCTTGACGTTGATAGCTGCCTTTGCCTTTCTTATTTCGTTCAATGCGTTGGCGAAAGAGCCTATCGTGTAATAACGCCTGAATGGCATTCTCTTTAATCACACCGCGCTGATGCTGATAGGTCATCGTTCCTTGCGAATGTTTAGGCGGTGTCTGCAAGGCATGTTTTTGTTTTGCCATGATTTTTCCTCTTGTGAATGAAAATAGAATATGTTTTTTAAAGGTTAAAAAACGGCACACATTATAGCGGATTCCGCTGAAATGAAAAGCCGTTGCACGGAAAGCGAAACGCGAAAACCCAATTTTTATTGGCATTTCACTGTCGCCTTTTTGTACAAAAAAAGGTAGAATTAGCCCCTTTTTTATTACCCGCGATAGACTTTTTGAGAAAATTTATGAGTGCTACCCCAAACATCGGCTTTGTCAGCCTTGGTTGTCCCAAAAATTTAGTAGATTCAGAACGTATTCTGACGGAATTACGTTCCAACGGTTATAACATTATTCCGAGCTATGAAAACGCAGATTTAGTGATCGTGAATACCTGTGGTTTTATTGACAGCGCCGTACAAGAATCTTTAGAAGCCATTGGCGAAGCCTTGGAAGAAAACGGCAAAGTGATTGTAACCGGCTGCCTTGGTGCAAAAGAAGATCAAATTCGCCAAGTGCATCCAAAAGTGTTGGAAGTTTCCGGTCCGCACAGCTACGAAACCGTCATGGCGCAAGTGCATAAATACGTGCCGAAACCGGCCTATAACCCATATGAAAGTTTAATGCCGGCACAAGGTGTCAAACTCACGCCAAAACATTACGCTTATTTAAAAATTTCCGAAGGATGCGATCATCGTTGCACGTTCTGTATTATCCCATCTATGCGTGGTGATTTGGATAGCCGTCCGATTACTCAAGTCTTGGATGAAGCCAAACGTTTGGTGGATGCCGGTGTAAAAGAATTGTTAATCGTGTCCCAAGATACGTCCGCTTACGCCTTAGACCAAACCAAAGAAAACCAGAATAAAACCGTCTTCTGGAACGGCATGCCGATTAAGAATAACTTGATCAATTTGTGTCAACAATTAGGCAATTTGGGTGTTTGGGTGCGTTTGCATTATGTGTATCCCTATCCGCACGTAGATGAGCTCATTCCGCTCATGGCGGCAGGTAAGTTGTTGCCTTACTTAGATATTCCACTGCAACACGCCAGCCCGAAAATTCTAAAAGCCATGAAAAGACCCGGCAAAATCGACCGCACTTTAGAGCGTATTAAAGCATGGCGTGAAATTTGCCCCGAATTAACCTTACGCTCCACCTTTATCGTTGGCTTCCCTGGGGAAACGGAAGAAGATTTCCAAATGCTGTTGGATTTCTTGAAAGAAGCCCAGTTAGACCGCGTGGGCTGTTTCAAATTCAGCCCGGTAGAAGGTGCGCCGGCGACAGAGATGTCGGATCAAGTGCCGGAAGACGTGAAAGAAGAACGTTATCACCGTTTCATGCAAGTGCAACAAGCCATTTCTGCGGCGCGTTTACAACAAAAAATCGGCAAGACGTTGAAAGTCATTGTGGATGAAATCAACGAAGACGGCATCATTGGTCGTTCCATGGCAGATGCGCCGGAAATTGACGGCTTGGTGTATGTAGACAATCAAAGCCAAAGTGCAGTCAATATTGGCGACGTGATTTCTGTGCATATTACGGATGCTGATGAATACGATTTATGGGGAACTTGTTAATTCCTTCAACAAAAATCCTCGCCATGAGGATTTTTTTTATGACTTTGGAGAGAGAAAAAGAATGCAACCAATCAAAATCCTTTTCGTCTGTTTAGGCAATATTTGCCGTTCTCCTATGGCGGAATATGTTATGCGGGAAAAAATCAAACAAGCCCGTTTGCAGCACAAAATTCTGACTGCCAGCGCCGGTACCTCCGGCTGGCATGACGGTGAAGGCATGCACTGTGGCACGGCCGACATACTGGATCAACATAAAATCGCGTCGAACGATTTTGTCAGCCGTAAAGTGCGGTCAAAAGATTGGGCAGATTTTGATTATCTGATTGCCATGGACAATGAAAATTTACGGGACTTGGAAAAGCTATTTGGACATCATCCGGAAAAACTATTTCAAATCACCGCACTTTGCCCAGATTTAGGCATCGATCACATTCCGGATCCTTGGTACACCAAGAACTTTCAGCAAACTTATGCCTTGTTAGATCAATGTTGCGATGCCTTGTTAACAAAAATTCGTCAAACCCATCATTTGTGAGAAAAATGTTAATTTGATACATGCATTTTGTGATCTCTCGCACGTTTATTTCGCCGCGGATTCGGTAAGATAATGCCAGCATAACTGCCGTTATGCCATGTAAAATTTATAATGAGGTATTTCCACTATGTTTCCAGAATTTAGAGATCTAATTACCAAACTGAAAGTTGAAGATGCTTACTTTGCAAATTTATTTGATAAACATAATGAACTAGACCAACGTATTAAAAACATCGAATCCAATATTGAATTGGGTACGCACAATGAAGTGGAAATGTTGAAAAAGGAAAAATTACGTTTGAAAGATTCGATGTACGAAGTCTTGAAAAAGGCAAGCGCAAAATAAACGAGCATAAAAACAAAAGACCGCATTAAAGTGCGGTCTTTTTTATGGACATTTTTAGTGTTTGCCGCCACAGCCGCAACCACCGCTATGGTGATGATCGTGATCATGGTGATGCTCATGACCGCCACAGCAACCTTCGTGGTGATGTTCGTGATCATGATGATGGTGGTGATGATGACCACCACAACCGCAACCATGACCTTCTTCATCGCTATCATGGTCGTGGCCGCCACAGCAACCACCTTCTTGGTGTAAATGACCGTGTGCAATTTCTTCCAATGTCGCCTCACGGGTATCCACTACTTCCACGGTGAAATGTAATTCTTGACCGGCTAACATATGGTTTCCATCAACCACAACATCCGTATCGCCCACTTCAGTAATCACTACTGGCAATGGCCCCATGTCGGTATCCGCGATGAAACGCATACCGACTTCTAAATCTTCCACGCCAACAAAAACATCTTTTGGTACGCGTTGCACCATATTTTCGTTGTATTCACCGTAACCTTCTTCCGGTTTCACGCGAACTTCAAATTTATCGCCCACAGATTTGCCTTCCAAGGCATTTTCTAACCCCACAACAAGGTTATTATGACCTTGTAAATATTGTAACGGTTGATTTACCGGTGCTTCATCTACCAACACACCGTCTTCCGTACGAACTTGATAAGCGATGCTTACCACAACGTTTTTTGCAACTTTCATTATTTACCTCGTTTGTTTTAAAAGAGAATTTCTGCGTCAATCTTAACCGCAGAAAAGCGTTATCATTTTATAAAAAATCTCATTCGGGAAAAAGGGATTAGTTTAATAAGTAAATTTGTGCACTCACTGAGGCTTTTAATTCCACTTTACCGTTATTATTCAGATTCACCTCATCAGCTACCTCTGAAGAAAAAGATTTCATTTTAGGAACCGATTTCATACCTTCATACAAATACGGTATCTCATTTTTGCTATCCAGATTCAAATTTACCACTTCATAACCTTTCGCATTCAGGGAAGTTTGGATCAACTGCGCTTTATGTTGGAATTGAGCCAAGACGTCTTTAATCATTTCATCTTCAAATTTTGCTGTGGCTTCTTTAGATAGCTTATGAACCACATCGGCAATCGCAAAAGTATCATTTAAGTCCGAAATCACTTGAGATAGCGCCACAAAATCCTTGCTTTCCAACACTAAATCGGCACGCTCAATCCATCCGGATTGCTTACCTTTGCTATCATAACGCACTTGTGTGCTACGTGTATTTTTCTTAATTTCCACCGCACCTTGTTTTTTAATCACCTCTAGCGCGGCATTCGCTTTCTGATTAATGGTTTGGTTTAATTCTTTTAAATTTTTATTTTCATCTTTGATGAAAAGCGTCACTTCCATGACATCATAATCCACTTCTTTAGTCACTTCCGTACTAAAAGAGATCACCGTTTTTTCCGGATCATCAGCGGGTTTTGTTTCCGCATTGGCAGTCAAGGCCATACTTAAAGGCAAAAGCAATAAAGCGAAATGTTTTAATTTCATAAGTGTCTCCTACAGATAAAAGTGCGGTCGATTTTCAGATCGTTTTTTAATGTTTAACGATATCCTCGTCATCATCTAAGTCATCGTCTTCATCAAAAAAGTCACCGTCATCACCATATTCATCGTCATCCGCATTCGGATCTTCAAAATAGGTTCCCCAACTGTCATAACTGCCTTGATATTTTTCCACTAACGGCAGTAGTTCTTTTTGTTGGGCATCAATGATTTCCGGTTTCAGTTCCACTTCGCTGATAATATCGCAACAAAATACTACTTTGCCGTTTTCTTCTTCAAACTCTTCCGCTTCGGACACTTCATAGCCGGCTTTAAATGCCTCCATGGCAATTTTTTCTAATTTATCGAAGTCATGATGAGAAATATGATGTTCAATAATATACAGCGCATCCGGATCGCTGCCGTCATTGAATAAATCAGTAATAATGTCTCGGGTTTCGGCTTTTAATTCATCTAAATGACTCATAGGGATTCCTTGTTAAAAATGGGATGGATGAGTGCAAATATGATACAGGAATAAAAAGAAAAATCTTCTCACAAGGAGAAGATTTTAATGTGATGTTTCTTATTTTTTCAATAAGTCGCGAATTTCGGTTAATAATTTTTCTTCGCCGGTCAGTTCTTTGACTTTCTCTTCCGGTTTTTTCAGTTTATTTAACGCTTTAATCATCATGAAAATTGCAAATGCGATAATGATGAAATCAAAAACGTTTTGAATAAACACACCGTAATTTAATGTCACTGCCGGGGTTTCTCCCACAGCATCGGCGAGGGTGATTTTAAGATCTTTAAAATCCACGCCACCGGTTAAAATACCCAATACCGGCATAAAAACATCTGCCACTAATGAGCTGACAATTTTCCCAAATGCGCCACCGATGATCACACCGACAGCCATATCAACAACATTGCCACGCATGGCAAATTCACGAAACTCTTTAATAAAGCTCATAGACGTTCTCCTAAGATAAGTCAAAAAATCAACGGCAAAACATTTACCGACTGGTTAAAAAAGGCGCACATTATAGTGAGTTTGCGCAGAAATAACAATTTTTATTCAAATAAAAAATGCGGTTGGTTGGAATAATTTCTCCACATCAGAAATGTATTTTTTCTCACTTAAATACACGACAACATGATCGCCTGCTTGAATAACAGTTCTTGAATCCCCAATCAACACATCATTGCCTCGTAAAATAGCGCCAATAACTACGCCAGTAGGCATTTTTAATTCATTCACCATACGACCGATAACATGAGAGCTACTTTCTTCACCATGAATAATAATTTCAAGCGCCTCCGCCAAACCATGGCGTAAGGAGACGACGTTTGCCACATCCCCTTTGCGGACATGACCTAGCAAGGCTGAAATCGTGGCTTGCTGTGGCGAAATGGCAATATCAATGGTACCGCCTTGAATCAAATTGATATAGGCCATACGCTGAATTAATACCATCGCTTTCTTCGCACCAAGGCGCTTGGCAAGCAACGCCGACATAATATTCGCCTCATCGTCACTTGAAAGGGAAAGGAACACGTCAATGTTTTCAATATGTTCTTCAAATAATAGGTTTTGATCGGAGGCATCTCCGTGAAACACTAAGGTTTTTGATAATTTTTCTGCCAGCGCGGTTGCCCGTTCGGCATTTCGTTCAATGAGTTTCACCGAGCAATGAGCTTCCAGTTGTTTTGCCACGCCGGCGCCGATATTCCCACCACTGACAATCATCACGCGCTTATAGGGTTTTTCGAGGCGTTGCAGTTCACTCATGACCGCTTTAATGTGTACGGTAGCACAAATAAAGGTCACTTCATCGCCGGCTTCAATAATTGTTGAGCCCTGTGGGCGAATGACTTTATCTTGGCGCAAAATTGATACGATACGGCAATCAATGTGCGGCAAATGTTCTTTCAGCGTGGAAATGGAATACCCCACCAACGGCCCACCGTAATAGGCTTTCACCACAACCAAACTGATCTTATCTTTCGCAAAATACGCCACCTGTAATGCACCGGGATAGCTGATTAAACGGACAATATCCTGTGTGACCAAATTTTCCGGGGAAATAATGTGATCAATCGGAAAGGCATCGGTAGAAAATAATTTTTCTTTTTCTTTCAAGTACTCACTGTTACGAATACGGGCAATTTTGGTGGGCGTATTAAATAAGGTATATGCAATTTGGCAGGCAACCATGTTAATTTCGTCAGAACTGGTTACTGCAATTAATAAATCTGCGTCGGGTGCACCGGCATCACGCAAAATTTTAGGCGAAGAGGCGAGGCCTTGCATAACACGTAAATCATGTTTGTCTTGCAAATGTTCTAAATTCAACGACTCATCGTCAACCAGCGTGATGTCATTATCTTCGCTCACTAAATTCGTTGCCAAGGTCGAACCCACTTGTCCGGCGCCTAAAATAATTATTTTCATTTGATTCTCTCCATGGCTAACGTTAGCCCTGACGTTTTATTAATTTCGCATAATAAAAGCCATCGCCACCGTTGATTTGTGGAATAAACTGAAAACCGACCGCACTTTGATTGTGCGCCAGCACATCAGGCGGCAGATCTAGTGGCGCCAATTGTGCATCCGGTGTCTTTTGCAAAAAGCGTTCAATTTGCTGCGCATTTTCCTCTGCAAGCACAGAACACGTGGCATACAACAATATCCCGTTGGGTTTTAAATAATGCCATAAGGCATCCAAAATCTGCCCTTGCAGAGCAACCAACGGATCAATATCTGTCTCTTTACGCAGCCATTTAATCTCCGGATGACGGCGAATTACCCCGGTGGCAGAACAAGGTGCATCTAATAAAATGCGATCAAAACGCACCGCACTTTTGTCCAATTTATCTAGCCATGCTTGTGGATTTGCCGCGTCGCCACACACCACAGTTGCCTGTTGCTGCATGCGTGCTAAATTGTCTTTCACTCGTTGTAAACGGTTTTCTTCCACATCCAACGCAATCACATCCGCCTGTGGCGCGAATTCTAAAATATGGGTAGTTTTGCCGCCCGGTGCCGCACAGGCATCTAAAATAACCTCATGATTTTGTGGCTGTAATAATAACGCTGCCCATTGCGCATGAAGATCTTGGACTGTCACACCGCCTTCTGCAAACAACGGTAAATGTTGCACGGCAGTTGGCTGAGTTAACCCCAGCGCCTGCGGATGAGACGTCACCTGCGTTTCCATCTGCTGCGCTGCTAATAAAGTGCGGTAAGTTTCTAAGCTGTTTTTTTGCGTATTCACCCGCAACCACATGGGTGGCTTTTGATTATTCGCCTCGATTATCTCACGCCAGTTCGGATAAACCTTTTTCAGTTTATTCATAAACCAATCAGGATGCAGCGTTTGCCAATGTTTATCCACAATCGCAAGAATATCATCTTGTTCACGCAAAAATCGGCGCAGTACCGCATTCACCAAACCACGAAAGTTATCGGATTTTAAGGATTTCGTTGCATTCACGACTTCATCTACCGCCGCGTGCGCAGGGATTCGCAGATAAAGCAGCTGATATAAACCGACCAATAACAAACAATGCACAATGCGTGTTTTACCTTTAAGCGGCTTATCCACAAGGCATTTGATGATTTGTTCCAAACGTGGCAAGACGCGACATACACCAAAACAGATTTCTTGCAATAACGGCAAATCTTGCGCTTTCACCGAAGATTGTGCTTCCGGTATCAAGGTGGACAAGGATTTCCCTTCATCTAACACTTGTAAAATCACTTTCGCCGCTATCGCTCGCGTCGAAAGTGCGGTGGTTTTGGGAGGCGTTTTTTTAGAGGAGCGTTGATTTTCCATTAGGCAAGCACCTTACCTACTTGGAACCAATCAGCCCGTCCGTTTAATAAATCCTGCACCGACATCGGTTTCTTGCCTGCCGGTTGTAATTGCAATAAATTCAGTACACCATCCGCTGTCGAAATTTGAATACCCTGTTTATCGGCGGCTAAAATCGTTCCCGGCGTGTTATTTACATGGGGCAACACGGTTGCCTGATACACTTTCAGCATTTGCGGATTATTCTGTCCATCCGTTAATTCCAAATAAGCCATTGGCCAAGGATTAAAGGCGCGAATGTTGCGTTCCAACTGCGCTGCCGATAGCTGCCAATTTAACTTCGCTTCTTCTTTGGAAAGTTTATCGGCGTAATTGCTTTGCGTATCATCTTGCTTTTCCGCGGTGAATTTTCCATTTCCTAAATGATCCAATACCTCAATTAATGCCGGTGGCGCAAGTTCTGCCAATTTATTGTAAAGACTGGCAGACGTTTCTGTCGGTAAAATTTCACAAGAGACTTTGTGCAACATATCGCCCGTGTCCAAACCGGCATCCATTTGCATAATCGTGACACCGGTCTGCGCATCGCCTGCCCAAATTGATCGTTGAATCGGTGCAGCACCACGCCAACGGGGTAACAAAGAACCATGTACATTTAAGCAACCATAAGTCGGCATATCCAAAACGGCTTGAGGTAAAATCAAGCCATAAGCTACCACAACCATCACATCTGCATTTAATGCACGCAATTCAGCTTGGGCTTCCGGCTTTCGCAAGGATTTCGGTTGATAGACAGGAATCTGATGTTGCTCGGCTAACTGTTTCACAGGGCTGGCTTGCAATTTTTTACCACGCCCGGCAGGTTTATCCGGCTGAGTGTAAACCGCAATAACGTTATGGGAAGAATTGAGCAAAGCGTGTAAATGCTGTGCAGCAAAGTCCGGCGTGCCGGCAAAGATAATATTGAGTGGTTTCATCATGTTCTACGTCATAGATAAATAAAAGTGCGGCTAAAAATTACCGCACTTCTTGAGGATTCACAATTATTTTTGCTTTTCCATCTGTTTTTTCACTTTCATCAGCTTTTCTTTGATGCGCTGACGTTTCAACGGAGAAAGATAATCTACGAAAAGGATGCCGTTAAGATGATCAATTTCATGCTGAATACAAATAGCCAGTAAACCATCAGCTTTTAGGGTAAATTCTTTACCATCACGATCCAAAGCTTTGACGGTGACTTTTTCTTTACGAGGCACTAAAGCGCGAAATCCCGGAATAGACAAACACCCTTCTTCAATGCCCGTCTCACCTTCGGCATCCAAAATTTCAGGGTTAATCAATACGAATTGATTTTGTTTGTCACCTTCAATGTCGATTGTGATAATACGCTGTAAAATATCGACCTGTGGTGCAGCTAAACCGATACCTTCTTCTTGATACATGGTATCGAACATATCATCAATAATTTTACGGGTCTCATCATTGACTTCCAATACGGGATCGCAAACAACCTTTAGATGTTCTTCGGGGTAAATAAGTACGTTTAAAACTGTCATAATTTCTCTTAGAATTTAAAATAAGCGCATTATTGTAGCGTTTTTCTCATAAAATTCCTATGCTCCCAAAACTAAAAACCCCCGATGCTCTCACATCAGGGGTTCCTATTAGGCTTGGCGGTGACCTA
>CAUPZK010000022.1:0-39961 GCA_963515835.1 uncultured Aggregatibacter sp. | reverse complement strand
CTGCCTGTCACGCAGGGGGTCGCGGGTTCGAGTCCCGTCCGTTCCGCCACTTCTTTGAAGTTAATCAGTTACATTATTCCTCTCGTACTCATCTTTAAAAGTACATTCTCTTCGTCATATAAAGAATAAAATGATGCCAGAAATTTATTTTTTATTGTTCCTCACTACTTTTTGTCATGTGTAACGAGTTTCTATATCGCATAAGTAATGAACACTTTTTCACTAAACTACCTTTCTTAATTCTAGCAAATGCCGAAGCAACTATTCACAAAACATAAAAATAAAGGCGCTTTCCCCAAGCGCCTCTTTTCTCTTCTAACTATCTTCCTTCTTTCGGAAATACCACAGTCAAAAACATTTTAAAATTTTCCAATGCATATAGCGCATGAGGAATGTCCGCCGGAAGGACAATACTTTCGCCGGCATTGACATCATAATCAGTGGTGTCAATCGTAATTCGGGCCTTGCCTTCCAGTATAGTAACTAAAGCATCACCACGTGATTTATGCGCACTGATTTCTTCGCCTTTTGGTAAACAAAACATGGTCAATCCCACCGCCGGATTTTGCGAGAAGGTTTTACTGATGACCTGTCCGTCCTGATATGTCAATAGATCATTAAGTTTTAGTACTGTGGCTTTTTCAATGTTTTTTAACATAGCATTTCTCCTTTTCAAGTTTCTAACAATGAAATCTACACATCACATACGGGTAAATTATTTCATTAACAACATAAATATATCATCAAAAATGACCGCACTTTTAGCCTATTTTCACCTCATCCAGTAAGGAAAAAGGACGATTCTGTTTACGTAATTCTTCTACTTCGTCCAATAGACGCATAATCAAACTTAGCGCAGGTACACTGGCATCAAAATCATGCCGCAAACGGCAAGCCCGACGCACGCGGGCCATTTGGAAACCGCTGAAAACCGCCTGCTCGGGTCGCCCATCCACTGAAATCACGCCTTCTTCAATCAGTTCCAGTAACCACTGACGATCATCAGAACAGACTTTCAACATTTCATTAAAGCTCAATTTGATATCAATATCTTGATTCATCATTTCAATTCCTTGTTCTATTTTAGGCCTGTTTGCTGGCGAAATGTGTGGCAATTTGCTCCCATGCGGCACGGTCGGCGTCATCCTCAACCGGTGGCACCAAAATGCGAATATTCAAATATAAATCGCCCGGTTCTTTAGCCGGAATGCCTTTGCCTTTCAAACGAATGCTTTTGCCATTTTGGCTGTTAGCCGGCAAGTTGAGTTGCAGACGTCCGCCAAGGGTTACAATCTGAATTTTGCCACCCAATGCCGCCAGCCATGGGAATACATCGATAGTTTGACAAACGTCTTTTTTATTTTTCACATAAAGATCGGGGCGTTCATGGAAGCGAATTTTCAAATATAAATCACCGTTTTCTCCTCCATTAATGCCCGGCAAACCTTGGCGAGCCAAACGGATTTGTTGTCCTTCCGTAATACCTTTCGGAATTTTTACGTTTAATGTTTTGTTTTGTTGAGTAATTCTGCCATATTCATCAATAGTCGGCACATTTAGAGTCACAGAACGCTCAGTGCCGTCATAAGCGGCGGCAATATCAATACTGAGCTCAGCATGCTGATCTTCGCCTTTCATTGGCCCTGTTTGGCGAGTATGTGATTGTTGTCCTCGACGCCCAAAGGCAGAGAATAAATCTTCGAAATGAAAATCTCCTTGTCCGAATGGCTCATCATCACCGGAATGGAATTCATAATGACGGAAACCATTGGTGTCGCCGTAAGCCCCCTCAAATGGGTTGTCTCGCGTTTGGCTTGTACCGTCAAATGGATTAGCCAACATTTCATCATATTCTGTCCGTTTTTGTGTGTCTTTCAGTGTTTCATAAGCTTCATTCACTTCGGCAGTTTTCTGCACCGCATCAGGTTCTTTGCTCACATCCGGGTGATATTTGCGCACCAATTTGCGATACGCTTTTTTTATTGTGTCGAGATCGGCGTTTTTATCTACGCCCAATATCTCGTAATAATTTCTTTTTGCCATAGTTATCCTTATTTCTTTAATTTTTAAATCATATTATTCGGTTTAATTTTTCGCTAAATTCTGAGCAGCTTAGGGTAACTTGATGAATCGTGAAGATGAACAGTACAAATTTTCGTCTATTTTAATATAATACCAACGCAAAAATTTTAAAGTGATTTTTAGAAATAAATTATTTCGTCCAACCCTTGTCATTTCTCATCACAGCCAAAATCCGCTATAATGCCAGCCATTTTTCAAGTGCCGATATCAATATTCCCGTGGCACATTCATTTATAAGAGGTTTTTATGACAACTTCCGTAGTTGCCTTGGTGGGTCGTCCAAACGTGGGCAAATCCACCTTATTCAATCGCCTAACCCGTACCCGTGATGCTTTAGTCGCTGATTTTCCTGGTCTGACGCGCGACCGTAAATATGGCCAAGCGCATCTTGCCGGATATGATTTTATTGTCATTGACACCGGCGGTATCGACGGCACGGAAGAAGGCGTAGAAGAAAAAATGGCGGAGCAATCGTTGCTTGCCATTGAAGAAGCAGACATCGTTTTATTCTTAGTAGATGCCCGTGCCGGCTTAACGTCAGCGGATATCGGCATTGCAAACTATTTGCGCCAACGTCAAAACAAAACCACCGTGGTGGTTGCCAACAAAGTGGACGGCATTGACGCTGACTCCCACTGTGCCGAGTTTTATCAATTAGGCTTAGGTGAAATCGCCCAAATTGCGGCTTCTCAAGGACGCGGTATCGCCAACCTGATGGAACAAGTATTAAGTCCGTTAGCGGAAAAAATGGCGGAAAAAGAGGAAGAAAGTGCGGTAGAAAATGATGATGTTTCTGAAATGGCTCAACACGATGTATGGGATGAGGATTTCGATTTTTCAAACGAAGAAGACACCGCACTTTTAGATGAAGAACTAGCACAAGAACAAACACCG
Source organism: uncultured Aggregatibacter sp. (assembly GCA_963515835.1). Taxonomy (GTDB): domain Bacteria; phylum Pseudomonadota; class Gammaproteobacteria; order Enterobacterales; family Pasteurellaceae; genus Aggregatibacter. Next base: position 36,985 of record CAUPZK010000022.1, on the reverse strand, counting down.
GATAACCAAAACATTAAAATCGCCATTGTGGGGCGTCCAAACGTAGGGAAATCTACATTGACTAACCGCATTTTGGGCGAAGATCGCGTCGTGGTTTACGACATGCCGGGCACCACCCGCGACAGTATTTACATTCCAATGGAACGCGATGGACAAAATTACACGTTAATCGACACGGCGGGGGTACGCAAACGCGGTAAAGTGCATTTAGCGGTAGAAAAATTCTCCGTGATCAAAACGCTACAAGCTATTCAAGACGCCAACGTAGTGCTATTGGTTATTGACGCCCGTGAGAACATCTCCGATCAAGACTTGTCCCTCCTCGGCTTTATTTTAAACGCCGGACGTTCTTTGGTGATTGTGGTCAATAAATGGGATGGACTGGACACCGATGTCAAAGATCGCGTGAAATCCGAGTTAGATCGTCGTTTAGATTTTATTGATTTTGCCCGCGTGCACTTTATTTCTGCTTTGCACGGCAGTGGCGTTGGCAATTTATTTGATTCCGTCAAAGAAGCCTACGACTGTGCGACGCAGAAAATGACGACATCCATGCTGACTCGTATTCTGCAAATCGCGGTGGACGAACATCAACCGCCGATGATTAGCGGTCGCCGCGTGAAACTGAAATATGCCCACCCGGGTGGCTACAATCCGCCAATCATTGTGATTCATGGTAACCAAGTGGATAAACTACCGGATTCTTACAAACGTTATTTATCCAACCATTTCCGCCGTAGCCTCAAAATTATCGGCTCGCCGATTCGTCTGCAATTCCAAGAAGGCAACAATCCGTTTGCCGGCAGACGCAATAAACTCACGCCGAACCAATTACGTAAACGTAAACGTTTGATGAAGTTTATTAAGAAAGCAAAACGATAAACAAAAAGTGCGGTGAAAAATCACCGCACTTTTTTATCTTCTATTTATAGAATACGCCGTTAATGGATAGCCGTTGTGCGGCATAACCTTTGTAGTCACCTCTTTCGTCATATTCAATAGTTAAATAATCAAAAAAGACCACTACGTCACCTAGCACCACATAAGGTTTGGCGTCTTTTGTTAAGATGGCCAACTCATTTTTAGTGTATTTTTTGTGAATATCCAAATTGTGTCGGGCAAACAAATCACGCAAATAGGCATCAAGATTCCATGTAACGTATTCTCCACCCTCTTTTCGTTGTATTTTTAACAAAAAATCCGGCGGGTTATTGTTGCGCAAGAAATCTCCGCATTTGACATAAGCACCATTTAATTTGCCGTGCGAATCTAAAACCGCTTCCAATCCAATCTGACAATCCTCTTCTTTTGAATTAAGCTCACTAATGGTAAATCGACGATCTGCTACTTCGCCATTAAGCCACAGGAAACGGTTGTAATTCTGAATGTCCATAAACTGCTCTTGTTTATTTTCAATCTCAAAATAAGACACCAATTCCTCTTGATAACCATTCGATTCAGGCAACCATTCATAAAGCGATTTTTCTTTCGGAATACCATAATGTTGTTTGAATTCCTCAACCCATTGTTCATCTGCTCGTAACAACACTGCATAAGTTCTATTGCGAAATTCATCAGACAATTTAGCATCATTTCCTCGAGTCGCTGTCCATTGTTTAATGTGCTCTTCAGTTAATTTGCCATTGCTATCTAATAATTGTTGAGTTTTTACAAAATTATCAAAACGAGCCAATTGATCTTCGTAAGCGATTTGGTTTGCGTCAATCACAAAAGCATTACTTAATAACGCTAGCAACAGCACGCCGGCAAGAAGACGATATTGTCTGATTTTCGACACGAGCAAAATGAAGTTCCATAATACAAGAATCATAGCCCCCATGAGTAAATACACGCGATCTTGGGTCAAGCCATAATACTGAATGCGAATAGACATGGCATACCACAACATCACCAACGGCAATAAATTGAGCCACGGCAACAGACGATAAAACTTCTGCCATTTTTCGTTATCCAACAGGATTTGCAAGGTATAAAGCACAATGCCAATCATCAAATAAGGAAATGCCACATTGGCGATCATGCCTTCCGGCATTTTACCTTGGATCAAAATCGACACTGCATAAGCGTAAATAATCAGAGTATAAATCACCAACGCAGGGGATAAAATCCAGTTTAGCAGAATCTTGCTTAATTCATTAAAACGCCCGCTAAAGAGATTTTCTCGTTGCGACAAACTTAAATATGCCAGTGGGAAAATCCACCACCACGTCACTAACCAAATCCGAGAATACATCGACAAGGCATACATATCCACATGGAATAATGCTTGAATGGCTGCTGCCAATCCGTTGCCTATTCCACCGATGATCAGCGCAAACAATGTGGCAATCACAGCATTGAGCATATTATTGAGCAAGATACTCATAAAAGTGCGGTTGTTTTTTGCCACGTTTTTACACAAGAAAATTACTAATACGGCAAGGTTTAAAATACCGAAACGCGCACTTTGTGTGAAATCGTTAAGATCAACCAATGTCGCCAACACTCCAAACGCGATAGGAATAAAAATACTCAAACGATAATATTTATTTCCATGGGTCAAATTAACCAACATAAACGCCATTGGCGCCCATAGCAAAAAGTCGGCATAACGCTCCATCATCGCCATGGGTTCAGGGGCAAAAATCGGGATTGCACCACAAATTGCCACCAATAAAAGCTCAACCGGGTGTCGAACCAAGGCTTGTTTCGCAAGTTGAACAAATTGCAAGAGCCATTTTTTCATAAAATTTCCTTCTTTTTATTAGAGATTATTTCCGCTATTGGCTTTTCCATAGCGAATTAGAGATTATTTCCGCTATTGGCTTTTCCATAGCGAAAATGAATATAAATAAACAGCAGTAGCCCCATCGCTGCAAAGGCCGCCCCGGAAAAACCGATATTGGCTAAACCAAAATGTTGCATCACTTGATTACCAAACAACGCGCCTCCTCCTATACCAATATTGTATAGCCCCGAATAAATGGCCATGGCTACATCCGTCGCATCCGGTGCCAGTTGTAGTACTCGCACCTGCAAACTCAGTCCAATGCCCGAAATACCAACACCCCATACGAATGCCAGTAAATACATGGAAAATTCGCTATGACTGAATGGTAATAACAAAATCAAAGAAAATACTAAAATAGCCATAGACGCCAACAAGAATTTGGCCGGCGCAAAACGGTGAAAGCGGTTAAAGAGAAGGCTTGCGGTTACCCCTGACAACCCAAAAATCAATAAAATTGCGGTGGCCACACCATCACTCATTCCTCCAACGCGAATGATGAAGGGCTCAATATAACTATAAGCGGTAAAATGCGCTGAGATAATAAGTATAGTTAATGCATAGAATCCCACTAATAACGGGCGCTTAAATAAAGAAGGCACGCTACTTAGTGAACCGGCGTTGCGACTAGCCAAGTGCGGTAGGAATCGATAAAGCAATAAGAGGATACAAAACGCAAGAAAAGCAATAATGCCAAAGGCTTCTCGCCAACCTAAAAACTGTCCGATAACCCGTCCGAGAGGTAAACCAAGCACCATTGCTAACGCACTGCCCATTGCCAATAATCCAATCGCCTGTGCTTTTTTATCTTTCGGCGCAACGCGCACGGCAAGTGAAGCGGTAATGGACCAAAAGATCGCATGCGTAAAAGCAATGCCGATGCGAGAGAGCAATAACACCCAAAAGTCCCACGCCAACACAGAAAGCACATGGCTTGCCACAAAAACAATAAATAATTTAATGAGTAAACTGCGTCGCTCCAGTTTTGCCGTCATGAGCATAAAAGGCAACGACATGAGCGACACAATCCAAGCATAGAGCGTGATCATCAAGCCGGCTTGTTCCACCGGAATGTGAAAACTGTCGGCAATATCTGACAATAAGGCGACCGGCAAGAACTCTGTGGTATTAAAGACAAATCCAGCAAATGCCAGCAAAATGACACGAAAAAATTTCAGACGCCGAACGATTTGTAAAGAGTACATAGAGAAAAACTACTTTAATTTGCGTTTAATCAGTTCTTTGATTTTCTTGCGAAAATCTTTATTGATTTGCAATTCGTACCGAGGCGAATAACAGTTATCAAAAAAATGAATTGGCAAGGAAAGATCTGCATATTTTTCGTTTGCCAAACGGAGATTCAAATGAATGTCGCATTGCATTGCATTTAAATCTACTTGGCCAGAACCCTGCCCTAAAAGGGTAGAGGTTTTTAGCGTTATTCTATCAATCTTTAATTGGCTTTCGTTTAACGTAAAACTTGTTACCAATTTTTCATAAGGGGTTTTAATTTTGTCTTTTTGCTTGAGTTCTGCCTCATTCCAATTGATCGGCAAATATTGCCCTACAAGCGCCAATAGATTCACACCGGATAACTCCCCCTCATGTGCACTGAAATAGAATTTACCAGCTTTTATTTTCGACTGAACGAACTCGGCGGTAATGTCAAAATCCGTGTTGCCGGTGAGCGTATTTGGGAAATTAAATAATGCCAATAAACGTTCGATAGGGTAATTTTTACCCCAAAAACCGACCGCACTTTGATCGGGATAGCTTGCGTAATCTAGGTGTGCGATACAAACGAAATCGCAATCCGAAATAATATCGGCAATAACATATTTAGTGTATTTGGATAAATCGACTTCTGCACGGAGAGTGCCTAGCGGTTGTTGGTTTAGCTCAGCGTCTTCAAACACCACCGCAAAGTCGTTTTCTGCAAACCGTGAAATTTCCCCTTTATTGAAACGAAAATGGAAGCGTTGTAGATCGCCATATAATGGCTTATCCCATTCAAGCGTCAAAGACTGAGGCCCATTGAATTGCACACGATCTTGTTGAAAATTATCCAGATTGAAATCGGAGAAATGCAGGTGTATATCAGCAGAATTGAGTGCATTATCGGAAAAACGAATATGTTGAATATCTAACTGTGTAAGTTGCAGATTTCCGGAAATTAAAGCAGAAAAATTAAATTTTCCTTTTAATTTCTCAATAGAAATTTGGTTATGTTTAACCCCCTCAAAAGAGACATAGGGCTGTGGGAAAAAACCAATACTAAAATGTTGAAATACAGTCTCATATTGTGCCAACTTGTCACTTACCGCACTTTCTAGTTTATTAAGTTGAACATAAAAAAAAGCAAAGATCGCCAACATCACGACCAATGTCATCAAGGCGATCTTTTTCATTTATTTATCCTTGTCAATGCGACTGGCAACCGCGTTTTGTTGATTTTTGTATTTGGCATCTTTACGGCGATTATACGGGCGTGCCGCTATGCCACTTAACACTTCAAAACTCAAGGCACCAATCACCATATTTGGACGCAACGCCAATGGCAACTTGCCGGAATTGTAAAACTCCAACACAATTTTGCCTTCCCAACCCGGATCAATTCGGTGTGCCGTTACGTGCACCATGAGACCCAAACGCGCCAAAGAAGATCGTCCGTCTAGCCAACCGATAATATTCGCCGGCAGTTTGACTGATTCTAAAGTAGTGGCAAGGGCAAGCATACCGGGATGCAAAAAGAAAGCTTCATCATCAGCAATAATAATTTCATCACTCATGACTGACTCCAACTGCGCAGAGACTTCCTCTTTCGGCCCACTTAAATCAATGTAAGGGGCGGAATGTTCACGAAACACACGAAAAGAATTCCCCAAACGAACATCAATCGTCGCCCCATTAATTTTATCGTTAGACGGGCGCGGATTCAGCGAAATTAAGCCTTCATCCAGATAACGTTCAATGTCAGTATCACATAATCTCATTTCAGGCCCCTATTTTTTGCTTAATAATTGCATAATTTGCGCTTTTAACATATTGATGGCAATGCGGTTTTTTCCCCCGCGTGGGATCACAATGTCAGCGTGTTGTTTAGACGGTTCGATAAATTGCAGGAACATCGGACGCACCGTGGCACGATATTGATCAATAACGGATTGAAGGGTGCGCCCACGTTCTTCCATATCACGCTGTAAACGGCGAATAAAGCAAATATCTAACGGTGTATCCACAAACACGGAAATATCAGCTAACTGGCGCACACGCTCATCGGTAAGCAACAAGATCCCCTCTAAAATCACAATACGTTTTGGCGTAAAGTGAGTCACTTCATCGGTTCGGGTATGCTCTACATAACTATACACGGGAATATCGACGGCGTTACCGGCTTTCAAGGCTTTTAAATGGGCAATAAGCAAATCGCGGTCCATAGAGTTTGGGTGGTCATAATTGGTTTTAACCCGTTCAGACATCTCTAAGTGGCTTTGATCTTTGTAGTAACTATCTTCTGCAATAATACCGATTTCTTCACAACCCAGTTCATGACAAAGTTCTTTATGTACAGTAGAGGCAATAGAACTTTTCCCTGAAGCCGAAGCGCCGGCAATAGCGATAATAATACAAGATGGTGTTTGATGCTCTGACATACCGTTTCCCTTTCCCTCATTGAGTAAATAACTTGGCGAAATTATAAAGAAAAAAGCGTTTTTTTGACATAAATAGATCTGTTTACAAACAATTTTTCTACAATTAATTTTTTACGCAACAGATTCACTCATAAAATTCTTCATTTTGTGAGACTTCTCACATTAATTGATAGTTATTTTATGTAACATGCAAACCTCAAAAGCACTTGCTTGAGCATATTCATATTACATTTTCATTTTATGGACAATAAAGAGGTACAACATGAAGCTAAAATCACTTTCTCTTGCAATTTCCACCGCACTTTTAGCCGGCGGTTTAATGGCAAGCCAAGCGGCTGTGGCAAAAGGTCGCTTAGTCGTTTATTGCAGCGCCACCAATATTTTATGTGAAACCACCACCAAAGCGTTTGGTGAAAAATATGATGTCAAAACCTCCTTTATTCGTAACGGCTCAGGCAGTACTTTTGCCAAAGTAGAAGCGGAAAAAAATAACCCACAAGCAGACGTATGGTTCGGCGGTACATTCGATCCACAAGCGCAAGCCGCTGAATTAGGTTTAATCGAACCTTACAAATCTAAACACATTGATGAAATCGTAGAACGTTTCCGCGATCCAGCAAAAACCAAAGGTCACTATGTTTCTGCTATTTACATGGGGATCTTAGGTTTCGGCGTGAACACAGAACGTCTGGAAAAATTAGGCATCAAAGAAGTGCCAAAATGCTGGAAAGACCTAACGGATCCGCGCTTAAAAGGCGAAGTACAAATTGCTGACCCACAAAGTGCCGGTACAGCCTATACCGCGCTTGCCACGTTCGTACAACTTTGGGGCGAAGACAAAGCCTTTGATTTCTTAAAAGCGTTACATCCAAACGTTTCCCAATACACCAAATCCGGGGTCACCCCATCCCGTAACGCCGCTCGCGGTGAAGCGGTTGTTGGTATCGGTTTCTTACACGATTACGCCCTTGAAAAACGTAATGGCGCACCATTGGAACTTGTGGTGCCATGTGAAGGTACAGGCTATGAATTAGGTGGCGTGAGCATCTTAAAAGGCGCGCGTAATCTCGATAATGCAAAATTATTCGTAGATTGGGCCTTGTCTAAAGAAGGCCAAGAATTGGCATGGAAACAAGGTGAATCCTTACAAATCTTAACCAACACAACAGCAGAACAATCGCCAACGGCGTTTGATCCAAATAAATTGAATCTCATCAATTATGACTTTGAAAAATACGGTGCTGCCGAACAACGCAAAGCCTTAATTGAAAAATGGGTTCAAGACGTTAAATTAGCGAAATAAGCACGCTAAAGTGCGGTCGAAAATTCATGTCTTTTTCTCACCGCACTTTTCTTATATTGATGGCTCGTGTCCTCACGACGCGAGCCTATCACCATCATTAGGACGCACATCAACAAAAGTGCGTTACCTCGAAATCAAAAACACAGGAGTGTTGAAATGAAACTCTCAAAAATTGCGTTAGCCGTATCCACATCAGCAACTTTATTCAGTGGCGTATTCTTTTCTAGTCAAGCAGTCGCAGAAGGGCGATTAGTTGTGTACTGCAGCGCACAAAATTCAGTCTGTGAAACCCAAGTCCAAGCTTTTTCTAAAAAATATGACGTTAATACAACATTTGTCCGTAACAGCTCTGGAAGCACCTTAGCAAAAATGAAAGCTGAAACAAACAATCCACAAGCAGATGTATGGTACGGTGGAACGTTTGATACTCATTCACAAGCTGCCGAAATGGATTTATTAACTGCATATCAATCTCCAATGCTCAATGAAGTTATGCCAGAATTTAAAGATCCTGGTCGCCGTAAAGGTAATTATAGTTCTGTTGTTTATATGGGAGTGTTAGGTTTTGGTGTAAACACCGAAAAATTGAAAAAGCTAGGTATTACTGAAACTCCAAAATGCTGGAAAGATTTATTAGATCCAAAATTCAAAAATGAAATCCAAATTTCAGATCCACAAAGTGCCGGTACTGCCTATACTGCAATAGCCACTTTTGTACAACTTTGGGGAGAAGATGAGGCTTTTAAATATCTAAAAGAGCTTGATAAAAACATTTCACAATACCCTAAAGCGGGGACTGCGCCAGCACATAATTTAGCACGAGGAGAAACAACTATCGGTATTGGTTTCCTACAAAACTATTCTTTTGAAAAACAAAATGGAGCACCAATTGAGGTCATTGTTCCTTGTGAAGGAACAGGTTATGAATTAGGTGGAGTAAGTATTATCAAGAATGCTCGAAATTTAAAAAATGCTCAATTATTTGTCGATTGGGCAATGTCCAAAGAGTCTCAAGAACTATCTTGGGAAAAAGGGCAATCTCACCACATCTTAACTAATGTTCATGCTAAAGGTTCTCCTTACGCATTAAAATCAAATGAGCTAAATTTAATTAAATATGATTTTGATAAATTTGGGTCTTCTGATATTCGCAGTGGTTTAATTGATCGTTGGGTACGTGAAGTCAAATTAAATAAATAATTTATAACCAAAAAATGGAGGCTTTATGAGAAAGCTGTATAATTTTCTCAATTCCAATCTCTTTTGGGTAATGTTCGCGATGGTAGGCTTTCTTTGCCTACCATCATTGGCATTATATTATGGCATTTTTGACTCTACTTCAGATGAAGTCATTGCTGCAATGGGATGGAATCAACCTAATTTAACATGGGCATGGTTTGGATCCTTATTCCTTATTCCTCTATTTTCTATTTTATGGAAAAAGAAAGGTGCCGTATCTCAAGGGAAAATTGAATTTATTTTATCCTGTATCATTTTTGCATTTGTGATGATTTCAGCCACACTTGCTAAGATAAGCTTAGGATATTCTATTTTTATTCTGACTCTAGCATTAATTGCAATATCTACTAATGCTCTTGCAAAAATGAAGGTGATGCAAAGTGATAAATTTATTATCGGTTCTTTAATTAGCATTATCTTGCTCATATTCTTTTTTATTGTTTACCCTACATTGGCAATCTTTATATCAATGTTTTACAAAGGTTCGGAGTTTGTTCCTGGACAAGTCATTGATATAGTGAAGCAGCCTTATGTAGTTAGAATTATTCTAAACTCTCTTTCTGTTGCAGGAACAATTGGGGTACTAGCTACTGCCTTTGGTTTAGTATTTGCACTATATACAACAAGAATTGCTAAACGAAGTGCTGTAATAGGTAAAATCTTTTCCATACTACCTATCGTAACCCCACCTTTTGTTGTGGGATTAGGTGTGACCTTAATGTTAGGTCGCTCTGGTTATATCACTCAATATTTAGTCGAATATTTAGGATTTGATAGTAACTGGCTATATGGCTTCACAGGTATAGTTATCGCACATACACTTGCGTTAACACCAATGTCTTTTATGATTTTAGAAGGGGCATTAAAATCAATCCATCCATCAATTGAAGAAGCTTCTTATACTTTAAGAGCAAACCGCTACCAAACCTTTTTCAATATCATTTTTCCATTGTTGAAACCTGCGTTAGCAAATTCATTTTTAGTTGTTGCTATCCAATCTATCGCTGACTTTAGTACACCATTAGTGTTAGGTGGAAGCTTTGACGTAATTTCATCACAAATCTACTTCTACATAGCAGGTTCTCAGTTAGATTATGCCTCTGCAAGTACTCTAGGAACAATATTGTTAATTTTCTCTTTAGGTATTTTCATTATCCAATATTGGTGGATAGGTAACCGTTCTTATACCACAGTATCCGGTAAATCTTACCGCGGTGACGTACAAGAGTTACCAACCACAATGAAGTATACAATTACCTTTATTTTAGGATTTTGGGTAGTATTCAACGTATTACTTTACGGCAGTATTTTCTATGGTAGTTTCACCGTAAACTGGGGCGTAAATTACACATTAACATTGAAAAATTATATTACCCTATTTGGTCAGGGATTCAGTGATGGAGCTTGGCCATCATTAATTCAAACTGTTATTTTTGCCGCAACCGCTGCACCTATAACGGCATTATTTGGTTTATTAATTGCCTACATTACCGTGCGTCGTGAATTCAAGGGTAAGAAAACTCTAGAATTTCTAACCTTACTTTGCTTCGCTGTGCCTGGTACAGTTGCAGGGGTATCTTATATTCTCGCATTTAATGATGCGCCTATTTATATCACTGGAACGAGCCTAATTGTTATTTTATCAATGGTTATGCGTAATATGCCTATAGGCATGCGCGCAGCTATAGCTGGGCTAGGTCAGTTGGACAAATCTCTAGATGAAGCCTCTCTGTCACTTAAAGGGAGTTCATTTAAAACAATTTGTTTCATTGTATTTCCACTGTTAAAACCCGCCTTATTATCTGCTTTAGTAACGAGCTTTGTTCGTGCAATGACCACCGTCAGTGCCATTGTATTCTTAGTTACTGCTGATACGAGGGTTGCTACATCATACATCCTAAACCGTGTCGAAGACGGTGAGTATGGGATTGCCATTGCATATGGCTCTATCTTAATCGTGGTGATGATGGCGATTATTTTATTCTTCGACTGGATTGTCGGTGACACCCGCATTTCCCGTTCCAAAGCGAAAAAAATGAATTAAGTTGTAGGTAAAAAATATGAGTAATGATTTCTTAGTATTAAAAAATGTCACAAAAGCCTTTGGCAAATCTGTGGTGATTGATAATTTGGATTTAACCATTAAACGCGGCACGATGGTGACGTTACTTGGGCCATCCGGTTGCGGTAAAACCACCATTTTGCGTTTGGTTGCCGGGCTTGAGAATCCAACTTCCGGGCAAATTTTTATTGATGGCGAAGACGTGACCAAATCGTCCATTCAAAACCGCGATATTTGTATCGTGTTCCAATCCTATGCATTATTCCCGCACATGAGTATCGGCGATAACGTTGGCTATGGTTTGCGGATGCAAAACGTGAGCAAGGAAGAGCGTAAACAACGCGTTAAAGAAGCCTTGGAATTGGTGGATTTGGCCGGGTTTGAAGATCGTTATGTGGACCAAATCTCCGGTGGTCAACAACAACGTGTGGCGCTTGCTCGTGCGCTTGTTCTCAAACCGAAAGTGTTACTGTTCGATGAACCCTTAAGTAACCTTGATGCTAACTTACGTCGCGCAATGCGGGAAAAAATCCGTGAATTACAACAAAGCCTTGGCATCACGTCTTTATACGTAACCCACGACCAAACAGAAGCCTTTGCAGTATCCGATGAAGTTATCGTGATGAATAAAGGGAAAATCATGCAAAAGGCGCCGGCAAAAGATCTGTATCAACGCCCGAACTCGTTATTCCTAGCTAACTTCATGGGCGAATCCAGTATTTTCCCGGCGAAATTGCAAGGAAATACCGTCAACATTCATGGCTATGAGCTTACCTTAAATAATGCCGCTCAATTCAATTTACCGGACGGTGATTGTTTGGCAGGCGTTCGCCCGGAAGCCGTTTATCTGCATGAAACCGGCACAGAAGCGCAACGTTGCACCATTAAAAGTGCGGTGTATATGGGTAACCATTGGGAAGTGGTGGCGGTATGGCATGGTCAAGATTTGTTGATTAACTGCCGCCCGGAACAGTTCAACCCAGCATCGCAAGAAGCCTATGTGCATCTTTCCGAACAGGGGGTTTTCCTGTTAAAAAACCAATAAAAATCAAAAATAATTAAAATATTAACCGCACTTTATATTCAAGAGAGTAAAGTGCGGTTATCATTTATAACATTTTTAACGCTGGCGTTCCGTATCGCCATCGAAACAACCTTAACCTAAGCTTGAGAATCACATGAGTAAAAAAAGAAAAGTTACTTTAACCCTTGCAGCCATCCTTGTTGCACTGGGTGGGGGCGCGCAGTTTTATACCAATCAGCAAGTGGATCGGGTTTTGCAAAAATTCCCTTATTCTCTAGATAATCAACTCAGCCTCAATGTGACGGAAAGTGCCAAGAACTTTTTTAGTCGCGATCTTACCTTTAGTTTAGAAAATAATGATGGCCAAAAAACCAATATTATTTCTACCAAACTGACGGCGTTGCCTTTTTTTATTACAGCGGAATCCACACTTTCCGAACAATTGGTGCGTCAATTAAACAAAGATCTCAATATCACCATTGATAAAAATACCATTAACAGCAAATTTTCACCGGTAGGTGATTATCTACAATCAAACATACTTACCGACTTCCGTGATTTTACGAATAAAGCGCAAGCGCTTTCAGTTACATTAGATTTTAATGCGGGTTCAAAAAACGTAGCGCTTAATGCCAACTTAAGCGGCTTTAACTATGATAAAAACAGCAAATTAGAACAAATTCATGCCCAGATTAAACTTGTGCCCGTTGGCGAAAACCAATACGACATTTCAACCCTTGAGCTCAATGCTAAAAATGCCGAATGGGATTTATTAAATGGAGAAAACACCAAAATCCAACTGAAAAACGCCCGTTATCAATTTGCTGTAAAAAAATCGGTTGATACAGACTTGCGCGATCTTTCCACCCAATTGAGTAGCGACACCTTACGGATTGCCAACAAAGAACGTACGACGGAAGAAAGCCAAACCGTGATTAACGGCATGATGCTCAATCTACAACAGCAAGGTGTAACAAGTGCGGTGGATTTTGCCAATGAATTTAAGAAACAGCTAAACGGTGAGCAAAACATTAAACATGTAGCCAATTTTCTAGCCGCCGTCCTCACGCAAAACCACACATTTAACGGAACTCTTTCCGTTAAATCCGTGGATGCGCCTAAAAATCAAAAGCCTTACTTTAATTTAAATGAGGCAAAACTCAATTTAACGATGGCAAATGCAGATCTCGCCAACGCCAATCTGACGTTGCAATTAAATGCTGCCGGTATCAAACAGACGCCGGAAGATCAAAGCAAGCAATGGGAAGCCAAAGGGGCTCAAATCGTCTATCAACTTGATGGCTATAACTTGGAAAACAAATTGGCATTTATTCCACTCTACTTAGATGCCCTTTCCATCAAAAATGCCCCCAAAGAAGATAACAAGACCTTATTAAAGCTGAAGAAACAATGGGCAAACACAATGGCTGGAAACAGCAATGCAGAAATCTCATTACAAGCATTTAATCATCAACATGTCTCTTTGGAAACATTGGCGTTAAAACATCAAGGCTCAGAGAAAGACAACCAATATCGTGGAAATTCCACGCTTTCACTGAAAAAACTGACGTTGCCCGAAGCACAAGCGCAAATGGAAGATATTACTTTCAATCTACCACTCACCGTAAATAATGTTGCTCAATTTGCAGAAAATCAGTTTTGTTTCGGATTGACTGCACCATTGTGTTCAGCTTATTTCACACAGGAAACCACACAAAAACTCCTTGAAAATCAATGGAAAGCCCTAGACTTAGCCAGTGACAACACAACCCTCACTTTCAATTTAAATACCTATCCAACCACAAAAGCCTATCCGGTGAGTATCCACCTTAAAGGCGCTTTAAAAACAACTAAAGATAAACAGTCCATCGCAGACATGTTCATCGAAAATATGCAAAGCACGACCAATATTGTTCTAAACAAAGGTCTCGCGGAAACATCTGATGAAGAAAGTTTAAAAATCAAAAAAGCCTCGCCATTTTGGCAAGCCTTGTTGACTGAGCTCAAACCGGAAGAGCGACTATTTCCGATATTTATCGAAGAAGGCGATAACTATGTTCTGACACTAGAAAGGGACAATAACCGTTTTCTAATTAACGGAAAAACTGTCGAAGAACTTCTGAAGCAACATGAACTAATGATGGATTCTTCTCAACCGGAAAGTAAAGACTAAATACCATAACAAGAAAGTGGGCTACAGGCCCACTTTTTTATTCACATTCCGCTAAAAAACATTTTATTTTTCCACCGCACTTCTCCTTTACAAAAAGCAAAATCCGCCTAAAATACCCGTCTTTACGATTTGCCTTGCGCAAATTCCTGACTTGAAATCAGACCATAAGAGATATTTATGACAACCCCATTTAAACCAGAATTACTCTCCCCTGCCGGCTCCTTAAAAAATATGCGTTATGCCTTTGCTTATGGCGCAGACGCCGTGTATGCCGGCCAACCCCGTTACAGTTTACGCGTACGCAATAATGAATTTAATCACGCTAATTTAAAAATCGGCATCGATGAAGCCCATGCGCTCGGCAAAAAATTCTATGTTGTGGTGAACATTGCGCCACACAATTCCAAGCTCAAAACCTTTATTAAAGATCTACAACCGGTTATCGACATGGGGCCGGATGCGCTGATCATGTCCGATCCCGGTTTGATTATGCTGGTACGCGAACACTTCCCTGATATTGATATTCACCTTTCCGTGCAAGCCAATGCGGTGAACTGGGCAACTGTGAAATTCTGGAAGCAAATGGGGTTGACCCGCGTGATTTTATCTCGCGAACTGTCTCTTGATGAAATCGCCGAAATCCGTCAACAAGTACCTGATATTGAACTGGAAATTTTCGTACACGGCGCACTTTGCATGGCGTATTCCGGCCGTTGTCTTCTTTCCGGCTATATCAACAAACGCGATCCAAACCAAGGCACCTGCACGAATGCCTGCCGCTGGGAATACAAAATGGAAGAAGGCAAAGTGGATGACGTGGGCAATATCGTGCCGAAATTCGACCCGAGCCAACAGATTGAGGTGAAAAATGTCGCCCCAACCCTAGGCGAAGGCGCAGTCACCGATAAAGTGTTCCTTTACACCGAAGCGCAAAATCCTGATGAGCAAATGACCGCTTTTGAAGATGAACACGGCACTTACTTCATGAACTCGAAAGATTTACGCGCCGTGCAACATGTGGAAAAACTTACCGCACTTGGAGTGCATTCCTTAAAAATCGAAGGCCGCACCAAATCCTTCTATTACTGCGCCCGTACCGCTCAGGTATATCGCAAAGCCATTGACGATGCAGCTGCCGGTAAACCGTTTGATGAAAGCTTGATGGATACTTTAGAATCCCTTGCCCACCGTGGTTATACCGAAGGTTTCCTACGTCGCCATACCCACGATGAATACCAAAATTATGACTACGGCTACTCCATTTCTGACCGTCAACAATTTGTTGGCGAATTCACCGGCAAACGTAATGAGCAGGGCATGGCAGAAGTGGCAGTGAAAAATAAATTCTTGCTTGGCGATGAAGTGGAAATGATGACACCGCAAGGCAATATCGTGTTTAAAATCAACAAAATGCTCAACCGTAAAAATGCCGAGGTCGATGCAGCCTTGGGCGACGGGCATTTTGTCTTCTTAGATGTGCCGCAAGACATTCATTTAGACTATGCCTTGCTCATGCGAAATTTGGTTGATACCAACACGCGCAACCCGCACGAAAAGAAAAGTTAATTTATTGTTAACAAAATGTTGCATTATTAATTTAGAAGCATATAATGCAACCTGTACCCTAAAAAATATGACTCCAAATACGTTTAGCCCTTCCTCCCCTTGAAAGGGCTTTTTTTTGCCTGAAGAAAAAAACATAGATTAAAGAATGAATTAGGCCGTACAAATACTTTCTTCTACATATTCGCCAAAAGAAATTAGCGTAATTTCTTTTATTCCTTGAGATTCTCCCCGATTCGCACTAGACTACCGCCCTCTTTTTCAAACCAAATTTTCCATTATGCGTGTTGCCGATTTTTATTTTGATTTACCTGATGAGTTGATTGCCCGTTATCCTAAAACAGAGCGAACTGCCAGCCGTTTATTACAGTTGAATGGCGAAAACGGGGACATTTTCCACCGCACTTTTGCCGATGTATTGGAATTGATTCATCCGGGCGATTTGATGATCTTCAATAATACCCGTGTCATTCCTGCGCGGATGTTCGGACGCAAAATCAGTGGCGGAAAAATAGAAGTGTTGGTGGAACGCGTGTTAAGCGAATCCCGTTTTCTTGCGCATGTTCGCGCCTCTAAAGCGCCGAAAGAAGGCGCAGAACTGATTTTAGGTGAGGATAAATTAGGCGAAGACAACGGCGTAAAAGCCACCATGATCGGTCGCCAAGGCAGTTTATTTGAAATTGAAATCGCTGAAAAACAGACCGCACTTTTTGACGTTTTACAACAAATCGGGCATATGCCTTTACCACCTTATATTGATCGTCCTGACGAAGAAGCGGATCAAGAGCGTTATCAAACCGTTTATAACAAAGTGCCGGGGGCGGTTGCCGCACCAACTGCCGGTTTGCATTTTGATGATGAACTATTGGCAAAACTGAAAGAAAAAGGCGTCAATTTTGCTTTTGTGACCTTGCATGTGGGCGCGGGAACGTTCCAACCGGTGCGTGTTGAAAATATTGAAGATCATGTCATGCACGCTGAATATGTGGAAGTGCCGCAAGAGGTTTGTGATGCTATTTTAGCCACCAAAAAAGCCGGCAAACGGGTGATTGCTGTGGGGACAACCTCCGTGCGTTCCATTGAAAGTGCTGCATTGGCGGCAGAAGAAAAACAAGGTACGGCGTTAATTGAACCGTATTTTTCCGATACGTCTATTTTCATTTATCCGGGCAAAAAATTCCGCGTAGTAGATTGTTTAATTACGAACTTCCATTTGCCGGAAAGCACGTTGATTATGTTGGTTTCTGCGTTCGCCGGATTTCGCCATACGATGAATGCGTATAAAAGTGCGGTGGAAAATCGCTATCGTTTTTTCAGTTATGGCGATGCGATGTTTATCAGCAAAAACCCTCATGTGAAGGGAATGGAATAGAAATTGACTTATTTAGGTTCTCCACCTAAAATCGTGCAACTCAAGCCTGTTACTCAGGCTTTTTTATTGACTAAAACCTTCGAACTGTTTATTCGTTGAGGAAATAAAATGAAGTATGAATTAGATAAAACCAGTGGCAACGCCCGTCGTGGTCGCTTGGTATTTGAACGCCCACAAGGCACCTTTACGGTTGAAACCCCGGCGTTTATGCCGGTAGGCACTTACGGCACAGTAAAAGGCATGACACCGG
This sequence comes from uncultured Aggregatibacter sp., assembly GCA_963515835.1. GTDB lineage: Bacteria > Pseudomonadota > Gammaproteobacteria > Enterobacterales > Pasteurellaceae > Aggregatibacter. Next base: position 19,558 of record CAUPZK010000022.1, on the reverse strand, counting down.
AAGAAGTTCGTGCGACCGGTGCTGAAATCCTCCTTGGCAACACGTTCCATTTATGGCTTCGCCCTGGGCAAGAAGTCATGCGTAAACACGGTGATTTGCACGATTTTATGCAATGGCACAGACCGATTTTGACGGATTCCGGCGGTTTCCAAGTGTTCAGTTTAGGCAAGTTGCGCAAAATTACCGAAGAAGGCGTGAAATTCCAAAACCCAATCAATGGCGAACGCATTTTCTTATCACCGGAAAAGTCCATGGAAATCCAATATGATTTGGGCTCTGACATTGTGATGATTTTCGATGAATGCACACCCTACCCTGCAACGTTTGACTATGCCAAAAAATCCATGGAAATGTCTTTACGTTGGGCACAACGCAGCCGCAACCGTTTTGATGAATTAGGCAACAAAAACGCCTTATTCGGCATTATCCAAGGCGGCACCTTTGAAGAATTACGTAAAGTGTCTTTGGAAAGTTTGGTGAACATCGGCTTTGATGGTTATGCCGTGGGCGGTTTGGCCGTGGGCGAACCGAAAGAAGATATGCACCGCATTTTGGAATACATTTGTCCGCAAATCCCTGCCGACAAACCACGCTATTTAATGGGCGTAGGTAAACCGGAAGATTTAGTGGAAGGCGTACGCCGCGGCATCGATATGTTCGACTGTGTCATGCCGACCCGTAATGCACGCAACGGCCATTTATTCGTCACCGATGGCATTGTGAAAATCCGCAACGCCAAATACAAAGACGACACCAGCCCGTTAGATCCGCACTGTGATTGCTACACCTGTAAGCATTACACCAAAGCCTATTTATATCATTTGGATAAATGCGGCGAAATCCTCGGGGCGCGCCTAAACACCATCCACAACTTGCGTTATTACCAACGTTTAATGGCAGAAATCCGCCAAGCCATTGAAGACGATCGCTTCGATGATTTTGTGGTGGAATTTTATGCGAGAATCGGCAAGCCTGTTCCGCCGTTACAACTTGCAGAAACAGAAAAATAATCAGCTAAAAATCATCCGTAAAAAGTGCGGTGAAAAATTGACGTGTTTTTTCCACCGCACTTTCATCTCTCACAGGAGGCCCTATGCAAATCCTTGAACCTCAAAAATTTGCCAGTTGGAATGAACCCATTGAAATGCTGTATGCCTGCCATGGCAAAGTGAAACGTTTTTGTCGGCAATTAACGATTTTGCCTGATTATTTGGCCAAAAACGGTTGTAATCAGGCGGTGAAAAATGACGTTCAGCAAATTCTCAATTATTTCAATCAGTCTGCCCCGTTGCACCATGATGACGAGGAAAAAGATTTTTTCCCACTGTTGGTGAAATATGTGCCGGAGGCGCAAAAAGACATTGATGAATTAGAAAGACAGCACGTCACGCTACATGACAGCTGGACGAAATTATCTGAACAGTTGCAAGCCTTGTTAAAGGATGAGCGCGAGAATATCGATGTGGCATTGATCAATCATTTTGTGTCAGGTTACGACAAACATATCGCGTTGGAAGAGCCATTATTTGAGCTTGGTAAACAACATTTGTCGGAATCGGAATTACGCGAAATCGGCGACATCATGAGTGCTCGTCGTCGCGTACAAAGCTAAATATCGTTGATTTAAATTATGGAATATCAACTTGATACGCGTGAGTATCGTTGTCCTCTGCCGTTATTGATGACAAAAAATGCCGTCAACACATTAGCCCCAAATGATGTATTGACGGTATGGCTTTCTGCGGAAAGTGACATCGAAGATTTTCGTTTATTTTGCGAAGCACAGCAGTTGTCTTTTGCCTTAATAAGTCAATCTCAACGTACCATTCAAATCACCAAAATCAACAAGTAACCGCCCTATTTTCAGCCTTCAAAAGTGCGGTCATTTTTGCCGTGATTTTTGCAATATCGTTTTCACATTTAAGCGAATTTATGGTATTTTAACTGCCGATTTTAATCAGTTTACGGACGCTCCACAGCGTCTTCTCTTTTCATTAACTAAAAGGAAATTTGAATGGAAGCTCAACAAGGCAGCCCAATGTCAATGTTATTTATTTTTATCATCTTCGGATTGATTTTCTATTTCATGATTTATCGTCCGCAAGCGAAAAGAAATAAAGAACACAAAAAATTAATGTCCGAATTAACCAAAGGCACCGAAGTATTAACCGCCGGCGGTATCATCGGTAAAATCACCAAAGTAGTTGAAAACAGCGACAGCATCGTTATCGCCTTAAACGACAGCACTGAAGTGACCATCAACCGCAACTACATCGCAGCGGTATTACCGAAAGGCACAATTAAAACCCTTTAATCTTACATTCCTCAAGGGAACAGGAAATCTATGTTAAATCGTTACCCTTTATGGAAGAATCTAATGGTGATCTTTTTGGTCGCCATTGGTATTTTATACGCTCTTCCAAATCTTTACGGTGAAGATCCTGCCGTACAAATCTCAGGAACTCGTGGCCAGGAAGCTAATTCCAGCGTGCTAAGCGAAGTTCAAACTGTCCTAAAAGAAAATAATCTGGCAACTAAATCCATCGTGTTAGAAAACGGCTCTATTCTTGTACGTTTTAACAATACCGATAACCAATTACTCGCCAAAGATAAAATCACTGAAAAATTAGGCAATAACTACTCTATCGCGTTAAACCTTGCACCGGCAACACCAAAATGGCTAAGCAGTATTGGCGGCAATCCAATGAAATGGGGCTTGGATTTGCGTGGTGGGGTACGCTTCCTGATGGAAGTGGATATGAACTCTGCGCTCACCAAACGTCAAGAGCAATTACAAGATTCCTTACGTACCGAATTGCGCAAAGAGAAGTATCAATACAGCGCCATTAAGTCAGCAGAGAACTTCTCCACGATAGTCACGTTGGCGAATCCGGAACAGTTATCTGATGTACAGCGTTATTTACGCAAACAGCATCCAACCCTAGACATTCGCGCGATTTCTGATAACACCCTGTCTTTAGCCTTATCTGATGCGGCATTAAATGAAGCCCGCGAAAGCGCGATTGAACAAAACTTAAGTATTTTGCGTAAACGTGTCACCGAACTAGGTGTAGCTGAAGCGGTAATTCAACGCCAAGGCGCAGAACGTATCGTGGTTGAATTGCCGGGGGTACAAGATACTGCCCGCGCAAAAGAAATTCTTGGTGCGACAGCGACTCTTGAATTCCGTTTAGTCAATGGTAATGCAAACTTAGAGGCAGCCGCTCGCGGCATGGTAACTTCTGATTCTGAAGTAAAATATGACAGAAACAATCGCCCTATCGTACTCTATAAACGTGCCGTATTAGGTGGTGAACACATTACCAACGCAAGTTCAGGCGTGGATCAAAATACCTCCAGACCGCAAGTGAGCGTCACCTTGGATAGCGAAGGTGGTGAAATCATGTCACAAACCACTCGAGCAAACATCCAAAAACCGATGGCAACGTTGTACGTAGAATATAAAGACAGCGGCAAAAAAGATGAAAATGGCAAAACCATTTTACAAAAACATGAAGAAGTCATTAACGTCGCCACCATTCAAGGTCGTTTCGGTAGTCAATTCCAAATTACCGGCATTGATTCTCCGGCAGAAGCACAAAATCTTGCGGTGTTGCTTCGTTCCGGTGCGTTAATTGCGCCGATTCAAATCGTGGAAGAACGCACAATTGGTCCGTCTCTTGGCGCACAAAACGTCGAACAAGGTTTGCAAGCAAGTTTCTGGGGCTTAATGATCGTTGTTGCCTTTATGGTCATTTACTACCGTAAATTCGGTCTTATCGCCAATGTCGCCTTAATTGCCAACATCGTTTTATTGGTCGGTTTAATGTCCTTATTACCGGGTGCCACGCTTACCATGCCGGGGATTGCCGGTATCGTGCTGGCTGTTGGGATGTCCGTGGATGCGAACGTGTTGATTTTTGAGCGGATTAAAGAAGAAATTCGCAATGGCCGTCCAATTCAACAAGCCATTAACGAAGGTTATAACGGTGCATTCAGTTCTATCTTTGATGCGAACTTAACCACCATTTTGACTGCGGTAGCACTCTACGCCGTGGGGACGGGGCCAATTAAAGGCTTCGCAATCACCTTATCTTTGGGGATTGCTATCTCAATGTTTACCGCAATCACCGGAACACGTGCAATCGTGAATTTCTTATACGGCGGCAAACGAATTGATAAATTATCAATTTAACGGTGAGGAAATATATTGTGAATTTAGAAAATAGAAGTCAGCCAATTAAAGAAATTCAAGGCATTAAACTCCCTTTCCGTTTAGTGGAATTCATGAAATTCCGTCTGTGGGGCTACCTTGCTTCCGTTGTGATTATCGCGGTTTCCTTATTCTTTGTGTTTACCAAAGGTTTCAACTGGGGCTTAGATTTCACTGGTGGCGTGGTGGTAGATACCCACTTCTCCCAACCGGCAGATTTGGAAAAAATCCGTTCTACATTGGTACAAAACGGCATTGAGAGTCCACTCGTGCAAACTACCGGTGGTGTGCGTGATGTGATGATTCGCCTACCGGCAACCGATGATGCACAAATCGGCGATCACGTCAAAAAAATGCTGAATACCTTGGATAGTGATATTCAAATTCGTTCCATTGAGTTTGTTGGGCCGAACGTCGGGGAAGAATTAACCCAAGGGGCTATTTACGCCACATTAGCCACCCTCATTATGCTATTGCTTTATGTGGGCATGCGTTTTGAATGGCGCTTAGCCACCGGCGGTGTGCTTTCTTTGGCGCACGACGTAATTGTTACCCTAGGGGCATTTTCTTACTTACAAATCGAAATGGATTTAACCTTTATTGCGGCGATCCTTTCCGTGGTAGGTTATTCGTTAAACGACAGTATCGTGGTGTTCGACCGTGTGCGTGAAAACTTCCGTAAAATCAGACGGGTTTCTGCCATCGACATTATCGATATTTCCTTAACCCAAACCCTATCCCGTACAATTATGACCTCGCTCACGACATTGATTGTGGTCGTTGCCCTTTATGTTTTCGGCGGTCCAACAATTCATAGCTTCTCGCTTGCGTTGCTCATCGGGATCGGTTTCGGTACTTATTCTTCCATCTTTATTGCGATTGCTATCGCCTACGATTTAGGGTTAAATCGTGAACACATGGTTCAACCAAAAGTAAATAAAGATGATATTGAAGAGTTACCATAAAAATCACTAAAACAAAAAAAGGTCGTTTTTAACGACCTTTTTTATTTTCCACACTTATTGCATTTCTCCAATACATCAGAAAAAACCTTTTATTTTTAGACCGCACTTTAAGCAATAAAAAAGCGGCGAAATTCGCCGCTTAAAGAGAAAAGCCTGAATAATTAGGCGTAAACCGGAAGACGTTTACAGATTGCCAAAACTTTTTCTTTTGTCTCAGCAATCACTTGTTCTTCATTGTCTTTACCGAGTGCATCTAACACATCACACATCCAGCCGGCAAGTTCACGACAGTCTTGCTCGTTAAAACCACGACGGGTCACGGAAGGCGTCCCTACACGGATACCGGAAGTCACAAAGGGTTTTTGTGGGTCATTCGGTACAGAGTTTTTATTCACGGTAATGTTTGCTTTACCAAGCGCCGCATCCGCCGCTTTACCGGTTAAACCTTGTTGAACTAAATCCACTAAGAACAAGTGATTTTCAGTACTGTTTGAAACCACTTTGTAACCGCGTTGTTTAAACACCTCCACCATGGCTTTTGCATTTTTCAAGACATTTTGTTGGTAGATTTTATATTCCGGCTCTAACGCTTCTTTGAAACATACCGCTTTTGCCGCAATGATGTGAACCAATGGGCCACCTTGACCTGCCGGGAAAACAGCAGATTGAAGTTTTTTATACATCTCTTCATCGCCGCTGGCAGATAAAATTAAACCACCACGTGGACCACCTAAGGTTTTATGCGTTGTTGTGGTAACAACATGGGCATACGGAAGTGGATTCGGATAGACGCCTGCCGCAATTAAACCGGCAACGTGTGCCATATCCACGAATAAATAAGCGCCCACTTCATCTGCGATCTCACGCATTTTTTTCCAATCAACCACTTGAGAATAAGCAGAGAAACCGCCCACAATCATTTTTGGTTTCACTTCATGCGCTTGTTTACGCAACGCATCGTAATCAATCAAACCATCATCAGTAATGCCATATTGTTCTGCATGATAGATTTTACCGGAGAAGCTCACGGAAGCACCGTGAGTTAAGTGGCCACCATGTGCCAAGCTCATGCCTAAAATGGTGTCGCCCGGATTCAATAATGCCATATAAACGGCCGCATTCGCTTGTGAACCGGAGTGCGGTTGTACGTTCACATAATCTGCGCCAAATAATTCTTTCGCACGATCAATCGCCAACTGTTCCACAATGTCAGCGTACTCACAACCACCATAATAGCGTTTGCCGGGATAGCCTTCCGCATATTTATTGGTGAATTGAGAACCTTGCGCTTGCATTACGCGCGGGCTGGCATAGTTTTCAGAAGCGATTAATTCAATATGTTCTTCTTGACGACGATTCTCATCTTGAATGGCTTGCCATAAAACCGGATCGTAATCAGCGATGTTCATGCTCTTTTTAAACATTGTGTTTTCCTCGTTATGTAATTTTGAGTGTTATAGTGTAACTGTTTATGGATTGAAATTTAATTAAAAGTTAAGTCCTAAATTTTCATCAAATCAATGAAAACTATTCATAAAAGTGCGGTCCAAAAATCCATTGGATTTTTAACGTCGCCTTTTCCGGCAACCCCATCTGGAATTCGCCAATACGCAGACGAACTTGCGAATAATTTTTCCGCTATTTTTTCTGCTCACGAGCCACGGCGCGGTAGCCGATATCACGGCGATAAAAACGTCCGGCCCATTGAATTTGTTCGGCCAGTTTCAGCGCTTTTTGTTGTGCCTCAAATACGCTTTCACCCAATGCCGTAGCACAAAGTACGCGGCCACCGTTGGTGACTAACTTGCCCGCTTTCGCTTCTACGCCTGCCAAAAAAACTTTCTCATTTTTGACCGCACTTTGTGGAAGCCCCGTAATTTCATCGCCTTTGCGATAATCGCCCGGATAGCCTTCTGCTGCCAATACGATGCCTAAAGAAGCTTTCGGATTCCATTGGGATTTCACTTCGTCTAATTTGCCATCACAGGCTTTAAGACAAAGCTCCACCAAATCCGATTCCAAACGCAACATAATCGGTTGGGTTTCCGGATCACCAAAACGGCAGTTAAATTCGATCACTTTCGGCTGACCATTCGGCATGATCATCAAACCGGCATACAAGAAACCGGTATAAACATTGCCTTCTGCCGCCATGCCGTTGACCGTCGGATAGATCACTTCACGCATTACCCGCGCATGAATTTCAGGTGTCACCACAGGCGCAGGAGAATAAGCCCCCATACCGCCTGTGTTCAAGCCCGTGTCTTTCTCACCCACACGTTTGTGGTCTTGACTGGTCGCCATAGGTTCAACATTTTTGCCGTCCACCATGACGATAAAGCTCGCCTCTTCGCCATCTAAAAATTCTTCAATGACCACCCGACTGCCGGCTTCACCAAAGGCATTGCCGGAAAGCATATCGCGCACTGCGTCTTCCGCCTCTTGCAACGTCATCGCGACAATCACGCCTTTGCCTGCCGCCAAGCCATCTGCTTTAACAACAATTGGCGCGCCTTTTTCACGCAAGTAAGCCAATGCCGGTTCAACTTCGGTGAAGTTTTGATATTCCGCTGTTGGGATTTTATGACGGGCTAAGAAATCTTTAGTAAAGGCTTTGGAACCTTCCAATTGCGCCGCGGCTTGCGTTGGTCCGAAAATGTTTAAACCGACTGCACGGAACGCATCCACCACCCCAATCACGAGTGGTGCTTCTGGCCCTACAATCGTTAAACCAATGTGGTTATCTTGGGCAAATTTAACCAACGCAGGAATATCTGTTGCGGCGATATTCACGTTTTCGACTTTTTGTTCTAACGCTGTCCCCGCATTGCCCGGTGCAACGAAAATTTTATCCGCTAATGGAGATTGCGCCGCTTTCCAAGCCAGAGCGTGTTCACGACCGCCATTTCCGATGATGAGGATGTTCATGTTGTAGTCCTTGTATCTTTTTGAATTTAATCCCCTCTTTAGCAAAGAGGGGATAGTTAGATAAATTAATGTCTAAAATGCCGCATTCCGGTCAATACCATCACCATATTATGCTCATCTGCCGCATCAATCACTTCCTGATCGCGCATTGAGCCGCCCGGATGAATGACACATTGAATGCCCACTTTCGCCGCCGCATCAATGCCATCACGGAATGGGAAGAACGCATCGGATGCCATCACACAACCGGCCACATCCAAACCTTCATCTTGCGCTTTAATCCCAGCGATTTTAGCTGAATACACGCGGCTCATTTGGCCTGCACCAATGCCGATGGTTTGGTTATCTTTAGCGTAAACAATGGCATTCGATTTCACAAATTTCGCCACTTTCCAGCAGAATAATAAATCTTTCAATTCTTGTTCGGTTGGTTGACGTTTACTGACCACTTTTAAGTCATCCAAGCCCACCATGCCTAAATCCGCCTCTTGCACCAACAAACCGCCATTCACGCGTTTGAAATCTAAACGTTGGGTACGCGCTTGCCATTCGCCACATTCAAGCAAACGGACATTTTTCTTACGTTTCACCACTTCAACAGCTTCCGCAGACACTTTCGGTGCGATAATCACTTCCACAAATTGACGTTCGACAATTTCATTTGCGGTTTTTTCGTCTAATTCACGGTTAAACGCAATAATGCCGCCGAAGGCTGAGGTTGGGTCTGTTTGATAGGCGCGATTGTAGGCTTCTAAAATGTCTTTGCCTAAAGCCACGCCGCATGGATTGGCGTGTTTCACAATCACACAGGCCGGTTCATCAAATTCTTTTACACATTCAAGGGCTGCGTCGGTGTCGGCAATATTGTTATAAGACAAAGCCTTACCTTGCAGTTGGCTAGCGGTTGCCACACTCGCTTCTTTTACATTGAGATCCACATAAAATGCGGCATTTTGATGGGCATTTTCGCCATAACGCATGGTTTGTTTACGCACGAAGTTCAAATTTAAAGTCCGTGGGAATTGACCGCACTTCGCCTCCGCATCTTCTTCAGCGGCAACATGATACGGTTTCACCATTTGTCCAAAGTAGTTAGCAATCATGGAATCGTATTGCGCGGTGTGTTCAAATGCTTTGATGGCAAGATCAAAACGGGTTTCAAGCGTTAAGCTGTTTTGATGTTGATCCATTTCTGCAAGAATGGCATCAAAGTCCTTATTGTTCACGACAATCGCCACATCTTTATGGTTTTTTGCAGCAGAACGCACCATGGTTGGGCCGCCGATATCAATATTTTCCACGGCATCTTCTAACGTGCAGTTTGGCTTAGCTACGGTTGCGGCGAAAGGATATAAATTCACCACCACCATATCAATGCCTTCAATGCCGTGTTGCTGCATGATCGCATCATCCGTACCACGACGACCTAAAATCCCACCGTGCACTTTTGGGTGTAAGGTTTTCACGCGACCGTCCATCATTTCCGGAAAACCGGTGTAATCAGACACTTCGGTTACCGGCAAGCCGTTTTGTTCTAACAGTTTTGCCGTACCGCCGGTAGAAAGCAGCTTAACACCGCGTTTTACGAGGCCTTGGGCGAATTCCACAATACCGGATTTATCGGACACGCTAAGCAATGCTTGGCGAATGGGACGAGTTGATTGCATGAATAATTTCCTTTGATTTATGAAGTAAAATTTAAGGTGGCGTATTATAACGCAAACGTTTGCGTTTATGTAGAAATGCACGAAAAATTTGTAAAAAAGTGCGGTCATTTTTGACGACGTTTTTATATTTGTGCAAAAGAAAAAGCACGAATTCACTTTCACAAATTCGTGCTTTCTCAAGGTTGGCAAACTATGCTTTGGCTTGTGCGCGTTTCACTAAAACAGTGGAAAGGCTGAACGCCACAATAAAGGAAATCGCCATGCCAATGCTGTACATCGCGAGGCTGTCCGGTTTAATCGACGGAATACCTAAGAAACCTGCCGCACCAAGGGCGATGGCTTTTACGTTAAAGAAGGCAATGAACGCACTCGCCAGACCGGAGCCAACCATGGCTGCGATAAAGGCTTGGCGATAACGCAAGTTCACCCCGAACATGGCCGGCTCGGTAATACCCAGCAACGCAGAAATGCCGGAAGGAATGGCCAAGCCGCGAACTTTCGGATCTTTTAAGGCGAATGCCACGCCCAAACAGGCGGCGCCCTGCGCAATGTTAGACATTGCCGCAATTGGGAAAATAAAGGTACCGCCGGTGCGTGCCATTTCCGCCAATAATTGGGTTTCCACCGCAATGAAGGTTTGGTGCATACCGGTAATCACGATGGGTGCGTAGAAGGTACCGAAAATCGCACCGCCGATGAAACCTAAGGTGTCATATAACCAGGTCAACCCTGCGGCGATTAATGAACCGGCTTCACGTCCGATTGGACCAATGATGGTAAACGCCAAGAAGCCTGCGATAAATAAGGAAAATAACGGTGTAATAAGGTTATCCAAATAAGACGGGACAAATTTACGAAACGTTTTTTCTAACGTTGCCAACACCCAAGCGGAAATTAAGGTTGGGATCACAGTGCCTTGATAACCTACACGTTCAATTTCCAAACCAAACACATTCCAATATTGGATCTTGCCTTCTGCCAACGTTAAAGCATAGTTCCAACCATCAGCCAGTGCCGGGTGAACCAATAACATCCCTAATGCGGCCCCAAGGAATGGGTTACCGCCAAACTTACGGGTGGCGGAGAAACCAAGCAATACCGGCAAAAATACAAACGGTGCGTTCGCAATGGTATTAATAAAATCCACTAAATCTTTGAGTTCGGGATGCATGTCAATGACGCTGAGTTCATCCACAAAGAACCCCTTGGCGGTGAGCATGCTGTAAATACCCATCAATAAACCGCCTGCCACAATGGCCGGAATGATCGGTACGAAGATATCCGCTAAACCTTTTACCAAACGTTGCAACAAACTTTGATTACCGCCTGCCGCTTCTGCCACTTCCGCTTTACTCACATCGCCAATGCCCAGCAATTTAGTTAATTCAGCGTGGACTTTATTCACGGTACCGGAACCAAAAATAATTTGATATTGCCCGGCAACAGCAAACTGCCCTTTTACACCCTCAATATTGTCGATGCCTTCCTTGTCCACTTTACTTTCATCATTTAGCACAATACGCAAACGGGTAGCACAGTGAGCCGCTGTGACAATATTTTCTTTGCCGCCAAGTTTTTCAATCACTTGTTGGGCGATTTTAGGAAAGTTCATAGTCGTCTCCTGAAGTAGTAAATAATAGGTAGAATTCTAGCTAAAAGGTTTTTGTCAGACTAGCGAAATTTAACGTACTATTCACTCATCCGCGTACTGAATACACCTTAAACTTATTATTTTTTGCCAATACCTCATGACCGCCGAAATGTTGATCCAACCAGTCGGCATAAGGCAAAAAGGCATTCGCCACAATACGCAATTCACCTCCGGCTTTAAGATGCCATTTTGCTTGTTCAATCAATTCCTTAACGGCAGTATAAGCGGTATCAATGCCATCATGAAACGGCGGGTTGGAAATGATCAGGTCAAATTTTCCTTCCACATGAGAAAACACATCGCTTGCCAACACCGTGCCTTGCAACTGATTTTCTCGCAACGTTCGCTGTGCCGATTCAAGCGCCATGGCGTGAATATCCGTCATCACAAGCTTGGTTTTCGTATGATGTTTTTGAATGTAACTGCCAATCACGCCTGCGCCGCAACCGATATCCAGCACATCGCCCGACACATTTTTTAACGTGGACAACAATAATGCCGTGCCGCCATCCAGTTCAGCGGCGCTGAAGACTCCAGGCAACGCATACACGGTGACATCGGCAAGTTGTGGGTGTTGGTAGGATTTCCAGAAGGAATTCAGCTCAAAGTGCGGTGGATTTTTTAACTGAAAATGATAAAGACTACAACGACGGGCAGAGTCGATTTTGTGAATATCGCCGAAGTCCGCAAGCCTATTTTCGGCGGAACGTACGCCGCTACGATTTTCGCCGACAATGAGTATTTCTTGTCCCACCGGGCTTTTGGCAAGCATTTGCATTAATTGGAAATGGCATTCCTGCTTGTTCTTCGTCCAATAAAACAGGATCAAATCGGCTTGGCGTTGAAATTCGAGGGAAAAATCCACCGCACTTTGTTGCTTTTGATTTTCTCGGTTGACGTAATCAAAATACCAACTCCAAGCACGAGCGTTAAAACCTTGGCGTCGTAAATCGGAAAGAAACTCATCGTTCACCGCACCGGTAAGCAATAATGATTTCCCCGTTAAAAAATCTAAATGCCGTTCCAACACTTCGCTTTCTGCACAAATCACGCTATTAATCCTCTGCCTTATTGGTTAAAATGGGCGCCCATTATACTGGATTGAATTGATTTTAGATATGCAAGAAACGCGCCAACCTTACTCACGTCGAGATGTATTACTGCAACAAATGGGCATTAGCCAATGGCAGTTAGTACGCCCGGAAGCGTTGAAAGGCGCAATGAATATCACTGTCGCCGAGCCTATTCGTTTGATTATCATCAGTCTGCAAAATCTATTGCAACAGCCTGTTGTGCAGGATGTGTTACGCAGCCTGAACCTGAATAGCGAGCAAGTCTTAAACATCACCTTTGAACAACTTGCTTATTTGCAAGTTAACCATAAAGTCAGTTATTGGTTGCTTTCTCAAAACGCCTCGGAAAATGACCGCACTTTATCTCTCCCACAACCGTTAAATGTGTGGCAGTCTGGTGATCTTGAGGAATTTAAACAACATCCGCAGGCAAAACGCCAACTTTGGCAAACCATTCAGCAATCCCCTTCCATCAATGCCGAATAACAAGGATCTGTCGTGATAAGCATTTCGCCCATTGAAGCACAAGATTTTGACGCACTTTATGCCATTGAGCAGGCGGCTCACGCCGTGCCTTGGAGTTTAGGTACGCTGAAAAATAACCAAGGCGAGCGTTATCTCAATTTAAAGATCGCCGAAGGCCATCAGATTTACGGATTTGCTATTTGTCAGACGGTGTTAGATGAAGCCACCCTATTTAATATTGCGATCGATCCGCAAAAACAAGGCTTGGGACTCGGGCGACAACTCTTAAACGAACTCATCACCCAACTCAGACAAAAAGGCATTTTGACATTGTGGCTAGAAGTACGCGAATCCAATAAAAAAGCCCAAGCGCTTTATGATTCGCTGGGCTTTAATCAAGTGGATATCCGTAAAAACTATTACCCGACGCCCGATGGCAAACGGGAAAATGCCGTGGTCATGGCGGCCTATTTATAAGGTTATTTTTCCTTCTTAATTGCTTGCAACATCGGTACAAACCACGCTTTCACCTGCTGATTTATCCAATTCAAATCTAATTCCTGCGTTTGTACCAACACACGTTGCCAATATAAATCACCGGGAGAATAATCACTCCCTTCAGCAATGTTTATTAACTGTGCTAAACATTTATCAACATCTACTTCATTTTCGTTAGCAATCTGTTTTAGGTATGCCTCAATGCCCTGTGTTGGAATCAACTGTAATTGTGCCTGCCCTGCTAAATAGCTTTCGACATAAATTTGCAGTTGCGCAACGGCCTCCGGTTGAGACACCACCTGAAAAACCTCGCGTTTGTCCTTGCCTTGGAAAAGGGACTCCGTCGGCTGCGGCTGCGTTGCACACAACAATAAATGATATAACCAAGCTTCAATACGATCTTTGTCTTTGACGGTTGCCATGCGCCAAGTCACACGCTGTAACGGGTCACCATATAAATGGGAGATATTGCCTGATAAGGTGATCTTACCGAATGCTGTCGGCAAGGTCATTTGTACAAAACGGTTTTGTGGCGTTTGTTCCACATAATCAGCAATATATTGTTTAAATTCCGTCACTTCATCTAATAATTTATTGGCGTAGAGTGTCGCAAATTCGCCTCTTGGCAATACGCCTTTCACCTTCAAATGAGCAAAAAATGCGTCGATTTGGTGTTCATCAACATCAACCAAGTCCGCATGAATCAGGTATTTCTCTAAGCCATTATTCAAAACGAAATTTTCACTGTCGGCGATACTTTCTTCTTGCTCGGAAAAATTCACACCGAGCCGGCGCTCAAAGAAAAATTTCACCGGATTTTTCACAAACGCCACCAAACGAGAAAATTCAATCTCCGTTTCTTGCTCGAAATCCTCCTGCGCTATCGTCGGTTGAATAAAATCCGACAATGCTTGATTGGATTGTGAATTCACCAAAGGCAACCATTGTTGTGCAAAAGAAGGGCTAAAAGTGCGGTCGTTTTTTTCAAAGTTTTTTCGACTGAATGCCGTCATGCCGTGTTGTTGCACCAGCAATGCCCGCCAATCCCTGGCTTCATTCGGCAGATTTTCCACGATGTAATCCAACAACTGGCTCACCAATACGGAGGGCTCACGCTCTTGATTATCCGAAATGGAACGTCCGATGTAGCTGATATACAAATATTCTTGCGCAGACAGCAAAGCCTCAAGGAACAAGTAACGATCATCATCACGGCGCGCACGGTCGCCTTTAATGCGGTGATACTGCATTAGGTCAAAACTATTTGGCGGCTGTTGACGTGGGTATTCACCGTCATTCATCCCGAGCAGGCAGACCACTTTAAATGGAATCGAACGCATCGGCAGCAACGTGCAGAAATTCACTTTGCCGGCTAAAAAACGGTAGTGATTCGGGTTTTCTTCTAACGCACCACTCATGACATCTGCCACAACATCAACCGCCAAGCGCTCTTCAAAATGCACGTCCTGTAGCTGTTCTGCAAATTGCTGAATCACGTCTTTAATATAAAATAAGGTTTCTTCGGTTTCCGTAGTCACGGCAAAGAAACGATCCGTTAAGGTCAACAAATGTTGTTGCCATTGCGCCACGGAATAGCGTTGTTGCAACGTTTTGAACCAATCTGATAATGCGGCGATAAACTCAGCCAGTTGCCCTGCCAGCTGACCTTTTAAGCCGAAACTGTTGTCCAATCCAAGGCTGTCTTGCCAAATACCATTTTCTTCCCGTAAGGCATACCCCAACAACATGCGTTCCAAACCGGCTTGCCAGGAATTGTAGTTGCTTTGCACTTCACCATGAGGTTCTGCACGTTGTTTCTCTAAACCAAAACGCACGCCGGCATTTTTCACCCAATCTCGAATTTGCGCCAAATCCTGCAATTCAATATTAAAGCGTTGGCGTATTGCCGGCACATCTAACAGTGCTAACACCTCTTCTGCACTGAAAATACTTTCTTTGAGCTGCAATAAAGAGAGGAAACCGGCAATAATCACATCATTTTCCGATAATTTGTTATCCGAAATAGAAAATGGAATGGCAGTTTGCGGCGTAGCATGTTGCCCGAAAACCGCGCGAATATAAGGCGTGTATTTATCAATATCCGCCACCATCACGATGATGTCTTTTGGAGTCAAATGGGGATTTTCTTGCAATAAATGCAGCAGATAATCCTGCAAGACTTCCACTTCCCGCATCGTGCTGTGGCAAGAATGGAAGGTTAAAGTGCGGTCATTTTCTTGATAATTTAACGGCTCGCTGCCACTCGGCATAAGGTGCAAAATCTGATGTTGAATTTGACTCAATAAATTCCGCGGTTCAATCTCCGCATAGGCAGAAATCTCATTCGGTTCCAACTGCGTTAATAAATAAGAAAAATCGCGTCCCAATTTTCCCCATGAAGCCAACAAAGGATTGCCGACTTGCAATTTTTCCTGTGCGTAAGTCACCTCCCATTGGCGCTCAGCCTGCGCAATTTGTTCTGCGGATAACAACGGTTTATTGGTTTGATTAAAATAATCGGTACGAGTGCGCAATGCTAATTTTTCGACAAATGTCGGATCGACAATGTCCCCCCAATATTCCTGACAAGGATTATTGAAGAACAAATGCACATCACAATATGCACTAATGGCTTGAAAAATTTCTAAATAGGCTTTTGGCAACGCCGGAATACCGAAAATGAAAAGACGTTCCGGCAAAAAGAGCGGTCGATTTTCACGGAGTTTTTCTAACAGCAACTGGTGTAAATGCGCACGGTGTTGTATTAAATCCAATCCGGTTTCGGTTTTTACTGACTGTACCAAAGCTCGCCACAAACTTGCCTGCCAGGCAATATTTTGTTCAATCTGTGCCGATAAACGATCATTATTGAAATTGGATTGAGCTTCAATTTGATGATGAATATCTGCCTCTTGGTACGCTTCCCAAGCGGCAATCCAGTCCGGGCGGTAAACCAAATATTGGTCGAATAAATCCGCGATCTTTCCGGCAAGTTGGTAGAGTTTAAATTGCTCCGATTGAACAGAGTGCGCCAGATAATGGCGTAAAGGATGAAAAGCCTCTTGTTCTAAATATTGAGGAATTAAGCGCATTAAACGCCACATCATGGCGTTTTTGTTAAATTGATTGCTTTGCGCCACATCGGGCAAGTTTTCTGCATACAGCTGCCAAATAAAACTGGCGGGCATCGGAAACGCAAAATTTGCTGCAATGCCTTTTTGCTCTGCGATTTGTAACTGTAACCATTGTGCCATGCCCGGACTTTGTACCAGCACCGTTTCCGGCTGTAATGGGTTGCTCAGCGGTTGACGTTGAATTAATTCAACGAGAATGTCCTTTTGCACTTCAAGTTGATTCGAATGATAAACAGTAAACACGCCGCCTCCGGAAATGCGCTCAAATATAACTTGCGCTATTATAAACGAATTTCACCCCGAGGATATTTCACCGTAACCTGATTTTGCGTGCACGTAATATGAAAATGAATGTGGTTTTGGTGAATGCTGCTTTCGCAAGAGAGACCAAGAAACTGGCGTTGTCGTTGATTTTCGGCAAGTTGGAGGGCTTGAAAACGTTGATAAATTTCCACCGCACTTTTGCGTTGCACATTTCCCCATTGGTTAAACGTGAGGAAAAGCCCGCTGAATACAGATAAGGTCACCAACAAGGACAGCAAGCTCATGCCTTTGTGATTAATTTTTGGGAACGACAAAATCATACCAACTCTTCTCTGCTAAACGCCAACGACTGTATTGTTGCACGATCTGAGTAACCGTACTTTTGGAATAAGTCACTTTAATATTTTCATCTAACGTCAATCGCCCTTTGGTAATAATCGAACCACTAATTTTACCTTGTCCTCGAATGTGTAAATCGCCTTCGGAGACAATCACCGCATTCACGTTTTTGTTAATCTCCCATTCGGTTTCTTCCGCCGTGAACCAATACAATGCCGCAGGCGATGATGAGCCTAACATGAGCGGAGGCGACGACAATTGTGAACGAAAAAGCGCAAGCCCTTCTTCGGAAATAAACTGATCAAACAATTTTTCATGTTGGTTTCGCACCGGTTGTTTTTGAAATAACTTATCCCGTTGACACCACGCATAATGGCTTAAGCCATCGGCAAATGGATTGTTCTCCAGCCGAAATGTCAAGAGAAAGGTATCGCCGTTTTGATTTAACGGAACTTGCTGACATTTCTCTTTTTTTGTCGCTTGGCTTAGCGTTTGCAATTTTATTTGCTGAGTCACATATACGTGTCGCTGAGCTGCAATAGAAGAATAAAGGCGGAATAAGTCATCGTTAAAAAGTAGCGTTAAAAGTAAAAATGAACTCAGCAAAAGCAATAAACTCAACGTCATCATGCCTCGATGGAGTTTTCTCATTCTTTAGCTCCATTTAATAAAGGCACAACGAGAGAGGTTTCATATTTAATCTTTTTATTCGTTTTAAAATGCCCTGCTAAACGTATTTCAACGCCCTGTTTTTCTGCTAACCAATCAAAGCTCAAATGGGAAATTTCATATACCTTATCGTCTAATAAATCCACCCAACCGCCATGATTACAAGCGGACTGCTGGGTATAGCGTTGACATTCCTCTCGATTGCAATTTTGTTTTACTGTGTTTTTGTAAGTTAAACGTGTTTCCAACATTTTTTGATGAAGTCGGTAACCAAATAATTCCCGTTCAATTTCCTTTGTAGCATTACGTTTATTTGAGATACAAGCACCCTCTTGATAACCAGTACCAATACACCCATTTGAATCCAAATCATAAAAAAACAGCACACAGCTGTTGTTTCTCTCGCTATTCATTTGAGTGATAAAAACCGATGAGGGAACATTTCCCAGTTCAAATAACGCCAAATTATTTTTCGTCAATTTATCACTTACCGCACGAAAGCCGCTTCTTGCCAAATCTTTGCCTATTAATTGGATTACACGTTGTAACTCAGTTTGTAATTGCAAACGAAGTAACATTTCACGGTTCTGTTGCTGATGCTGGCTATAAAACTGCATAATAACAAGCAGTAAAAAACTTGAAAGCGCCACTGAAATCATAAGCGCAACAAGCGTTTGCCCACGAGAATACACTACGTCATAAAAAAACTTATTCTTCATCATTCACACATGCACTCAACGACTGGTTATCTTTTAATTTCAGACTACCCACATTAAAAAACGAAAATAAAGTACGCTGAGAATTCGCTTGTAGGACAAAACAAGCAGTAGAAGCCGTATTACGAATACCGCTTAAACGCGTAAGTTCTAGAGGATAATAACGTTTACTAATCAACATTGTGTCCGCAGCCGGATAATAAAAATGCGCAGAAACATACTGAGGACAACCTTGAGGAGCTAAACAGTCACATAGGTGATGATTTTTAATCTGCGCCGTTAAACACCAACGTTTACCTGACAGATCACGGCTTGCCATGATAAACCAGATATCGGAGGAGTTTTCTACACGAGCTTGAATTTGACGTAAAAACGCATAAAGTTTTTGCTGCTCTTTTTGCAAGACGTTCTGCTGTGAATGCTGCTGCCATGCGGGCAAAGCAAGCATCAACAATAGACTAAGAATGAAAAGCGCGATTAACATTTCCAGCAAAGTAAACCCTTTTTGCATAAACGTTCCTTTTTTTGAGCCGCACTTTAAGGGAATAAGAAAGGCTAAAACACGCAGATAGAGAAATTTTGCGAAGAAGATCGCAAAGTAAAATTAATTTGGAAGAAAATTGACAAAAAAACACGTCACATTTACGACACACGCTCAAAATATGTCACATTTAAAAATTGCCTAAGTGTTTTTAATTGTATGATATATAAAGGGTTTTATTGGTGGGTCGTATAGGATTCGAACCTATGACCAATGGATTAAGAGTCCACTGCTCTACCAGACTAAGCTAACGACCCATATTTGGGAAATACAGCTTTAAATTGGTGGGTCGTGAAGGATTCGAACCTTCGACCAACGGATTAAAAGTCCGCTGCTCTACCGACTGAGCTAACGACCCTTGAGAAAGGGGTATTTTTTGAATGGTGGGTCGTGAAGGATTCGAACCTTCGACCAACGGATTAAAAGTCCGCTGCT
>CAUPZK010000021.1:0-40052 GCA_963515835.1 uncultured Aggregatibacter sp. | reverse complement strand
CCGGGATTAAATTGATTATTTGTATCACCGAAGGCATCCCAACCTTGGATATGCTGGTGGTGAAACAACGCTTGAATCAAACCGGTGTGCGCATGATTGGGCCAAATTGTCCGGGCGTGATTACACCGGAAGAATGCAAAATCGGCATTATGCCGGGCAACATTCATAAAAAAGGAAAAATCGGCATTGTCTCCCGCTCAGGCACATTGACGTATGAAGCCGTGAAACAAACCACAGACGAAGGTTTTGGTCAATCCACTTGTGTGGGTATCGGCGGCGATCCAATCCCCGGTTCCAATTTTGTGGATATTTTGAAATTATTCCAAGCCGATCCGCAAACGGAAGCGATTGTCATGATCGGCGAAATTGGCGGTTCCGCGGAGGAAGAAGCAGCAGCGTTCATTAAAGAGCATGTAACCAAACCGGTGGTGAGCTACATTGCCGGCGTGACGGCGCCGAAAGGCAAACGCATGGGGCATGCCGGTGCCATTATCAGTGGCGGAAAAGGGACTGCCGATGAAAAATTTGCAGCACTTGAAGCCGCCGGTGTGAAAACCGTGAGAAGCTTGGCAGAAATCGGTTCAGCGTTAATAGCAGTGTTGAAGAAATAATTGCCTTGAACGAAAAAAGTGCGGTCGGTTTTAAAAACGTTTTTAAAATTGACCGCACTTTTTCTTTTTATTATTTCCGCTTATTGAAACACATGTTGATGCTCAAGTAATTGCGCTTTGGTTAAGGCGAATACGCCCACGCCGCCATTGGCAAGTTCAAGCCAGTTGAACGGCACTTGTGGGAATTGTTCAATTAAATGCACCATGCTGTTACCCACTTCGCAGACTAATACGCCATCGTCCGTTAAGTAATTCGGCGCTAGGCGTAGGATTTCTTTGGTGATAGTTAACCCATCATTGCCGGAGCCGAGAGCCATTTCCGGTTCGTAGTGAAATTCCTCCGGCATATCGGAGAGATCTTCTAGATCTACATAAGGTGGGTTAGTGACAATGAGATCATACTGTTCTTCCAATAAACGGGAGAATAAATCCGACTGAATCGGGAAGACGCGATGCGTTAAGTTGTGGCGTTCAATGTTGATTTCGGCAACATTTAATGCGTCGAAAGAAAGATCAACCGCATCCACATCTGCGTCAGGGAAGCGCTCCGCACAGGCGATGGCAATACAGCCGCTGCCGGTACACATATCTAAAATGCGTTGCGGTTCATGTGTTAATAAGCCGGCAAATCTTTGTTCAATTAAGGCGCTGATAGGAGAGCGAGGAACGATCACGCGTTCATCCACATAAAACTCTAGGCCGCAGAACCAAGCACGGTGAATTAAGTAAGCGACAGGAATGCGTTTTTCAATGCGGATGATGACCAAACGGATGATTTCAAGCTTTTCTGCCGTCGTGAGTCGAGCGTCATACAATTCACTTGGGAAATCAGCTGGGAGGTGCAAGGTGGCTAAAACCAATTGTTGTGCTTCATCCCAAGCATTGTCATAGCCGTGTCCGTAGTAAATGTCGGCACGATTGAAGGTGCTGTAGCACCAACGTAGGAAATCTTTGATCGTGTGCAGTTCATCTTGCACGTTGGCGGAATAAATATCGTCAATAAGTTCCTGATTAAAGGTAATTTGGTTCATGATTTGCTCGTATCAATGTTAAAATTGCGCGTAGTTATACCATATTTGAGATAGGAAACGAAATGTTAGATGAGGAAGCCATTTCCCTGTTTCGTGCGGAAATGAAAGGCGTGAAGCCGTTAAAACAGGATACCGTTGTGGTGACGACAGGTTCGCATAGAAAGAAAGCACAAGAGGCAATAAAGGAACAACGTGAACAACAAGATACGTTATTTTATTTTTCTGATGAATATGAGCCGTTGTTAGATGAGGAAAGTGCGGTCAAATATTTGCGTGAAA
Organism: uncultured Aggregatibacter sp.; assembly: GCA_963515835.1. Classification (GTDB taxonomy): domain Bacteria; phylum Pseudomonadota; class Gammaproteobacteria; order Enterobacterales; family Pasteurellaceae; genus Aggregatibacter. Next base: position 38,131 of record CAUPZK010000021.1, on the reverse strand, counting down.
ATGAAGATTCGTATTTATTGAAGCAATTACGCCGCGGTGATTTTTCACCGGAGATTTTTTTGGATTTGCACGGTTTAACGCGTGAACAGGCGAAATTGGAGCTGGCGGCATTAATTCAAACCTGCGAGAAAGAGCATCTTTATTGCGCCAGTATCATGACAGGCTACGGCACCTATACGTTAAAACGCCAGATTCCCCGTTGGCTAGTGCAGCATCCAAAAGTGCGGGCATTGCACCAAGCCCCAAAGGAATGGGGCGGTGAGGCAGCCATTTTGATCCTGATTGATGTTTAACAACATTTATGAACGGCATGGTAAAGCGGCGGTAAAATTTGGTTGATCATGCTAAGTTGCTGCATTGGAATGTGTCCTTGCATCTGTGCCGCTTTATGATTTTTTTCTAAATGGCTTTGTGCCTGTTTCAAACTCACTTCAATGTTATTTTGTAATTTCTCGAAAACCATCGGTGTAAGCTGTTCAATATGCTCTAAAATGTAAATAATTTTCTTCGCTGCCGGATAAAATTCCCCCAAGAAAAAGGTGCTTTGTTGCATTTGTTTCATTTTACTGCGGTAAGCCCCTAGCGTAGAAATGTAACTCAGCAGAGAATAGTTAATTTTTAAAAGCTCGAATCCTGCCTGTAAGTATGCCTGATATTTTTTCGGCTCATGGTTCATGTTGGAAATGGTGGCGCTTAATGCCGAAGCATATTCATGGGCATAGCGGCGGGCAATGCGGTATTTCAAGTTATCGCCTTTGCCAAACTGTAATTGACTGATGATATACAACAAATATTTCGCATCGCTTTTGATTGCCTGACGGCTAACTTTATCCAATTGCAAATACTTCCAATCCGGCCATAAGTAAGACACGGCAAACCAAGAAATGGTCGCCCCGATCAGGGTGTCAATGACGCGAGAATAAAGCGCTTGTTCCACATTAAATCCCATCACATCAAAGCTGAAAATCACCTGTAAGGTAATGAAGAAGGTGGAAAAGCTGTAATTATTAGTGCGGAAAAAGAAAAACAGGGTGCTGGTGAGCACGATTAAGCCTAATTGTAATTCCAGTGTCGGATTCGCATAGGGCAGAAGCGATGCCAGAATGACACCAAGAATAGTGCCGACAATTCGTTGTTTTAGTCGCAGTTTAGTCGCCGTGTAGTTGGGCTGGCAGACAAAAACAGCGGTTAATAACACCCAATATGCCCGATCTAAGGGCAAAAATTCGCCGATGGTGCAGCAAATAAACACCACAATCGACAAACGTACCGCATGACGAAACAGTTGCGAATTGAAATTAAAGTGGCTACGCAGGGCAAGCAGGATATTTTTAAAGCCGGTAATTTGTTCCGTATAAATTTGAGCCGTATCGGTTTGTTCCAACTCATTCACTTCTTGATCAATATGGCGTAATTGATAGTCAACGCTTTTTAAATTATCCAGTAAGGTTTGGAGATTGATAAGATTTTCGGTTTCTTCAATATGGCTATTACTATAAAGCTCGAACGATTGATTTAGACCGTTAATGGCTTTTTCTAAACGCAAGTCATAACGGTAGGTTTTATTTTGTTGCAAACTTAGCGCAATATCACGGCACGCTTGGGCTTGGAGTTCCAGTAAGCGTTGAATGCGAAAAATTAAATCGGTATTTTTTAAGTGTTCCGCAAGGGTTTGGTAGTCAAAATGATTGGAGCTGATGCGCTCATGGATATCTTGCGCAGAAAAATAATAACGAATCATTTTGGTTGTGCGACTGTGGCGGTGTTGTCCTCGGATACGATAAAACAGCGCCGTTCTCGTCTCATTAAACGCACTTATCAGTTCACTATTTTTCATTGCCATGGCGATATGCTTATTTTCAATTTGCTCAATATCGTCAGGATCAAAAAAAGTGGCTTTCGCATCAAGGTAATTGGCTAACGCAATAAACGATTTTGCAACGCTTTCCTGTACAGGGCGATTCGGAAAAAATAAATGCACGCATAATGTGGTGATACTGTAAAGCAAGGTGCCGCAAAGAATCATCAGTGGATTCATATACCACACAGTTTCCGGCAAATACGCCAATGTGGTGTATAGCGCGACGACTAACGTACCGAACGCGATGGTGCTATAACGTTGTCCGATTGCCCCAATCATCGTGAAAACAAAGGTCATCGCCGTCATCAACAACATAAACTGGAAATTATGGTTGATGCTCAGTTGCACGCTAATGGTAGAAACTGAAAACGCGAGCAGCGTATAAAGCACGTTCTTGATTCGACCGGTTAATCGGTTATCTAAATCAACCAAACCGCCGGCAATGATGCCCAATACCAAGGGCATACTTTGTTCGGAAATATCAAAATACCAAATGGCAATCACCGCCAAATTGACTGCGATAAAAATCGGAATGGAGGCGATAACTTTTGCATTGAACCAGCTATGCATGCTTGACCTTTGACGTGGTGAATTATTGATAAAAACGCTGATATTTTTCTGCAGCTTGTCGGCGAATCAGGTCAGCCATTTCTTTTGGAATGACTCGTTGTCCGACCGGAAATAACGCAATTCTGGCGATATGGAAATTCGCCAAGCCGGTTGGGATACCGATGATAGTTAGACATTGAGAAATGCCACAAAAAACATGGGCAAGAAACAGCCACCAACCGAAAAGAATGAACCAGACAACATTGAGCAACGATCCGAGGGAATTTCCCACCGCACTTTTGGGTTCCAAATACTTCACGTGAATCAAATCGTTGCCGAAGGGAACCAATGACATTTTACAAATTTCCCAACAGCTACGCGTATAAGGCAATGTGACGATTAACACGGCGCTCATGAGGGTGGCGAATAACCACCCTAATGTTGTTGCGAAGCCACCAAGGACAAAATTGAGAATATTTAGAATCAGGCTTAAATTCATAACAATGCCTATTTTAAGCGTTCGTTTAAATAACCTTGATAGTCAGGAATACGAATATCGCAGGTGTCATTAAAGAGTGGTGAAGAAACCAGAAAATCAGCACTTGCCATGTTCATTGCAACAGGAATATTCCAAACGGTAGCAATACGCATTAATGCTTTAACATCCGGATCATGCGGCACAGCATTCATCGGATCCCAAAAGAAAATCATTAAATCAATTTTATTTTCAGCGATTAAGCCACCGAGTTGTTGATCGCCGCCCATTGGGCCACTGAGCAAGCTATTCACAATTAAACCGGTTTCACGATGAATGAGACTTCCTGTGGTGCCGGTGCCATAGAGCGTGTGGTTTGCCAAGAAAGTGCGGTGGGTTTTACACCAGTTTATCAGATCGGCTTTACAGTGATCGTGTGCGACTAAAGCGATATGTTTATTGGCGGGGAGGGTGCGATAAGTTGTTTGCATGGTGACTCCTAAATAAAAAGTGAGCAGGCTGGCTCACTTTTTGGAAATAAATGAATTGGTATAGAACACCGAATTATTTTTGTTTTTTAGCCCAATCAATGAAACGCGTTTGTGTTTCTTTATCGGCTTGTTGATACCAATATTGCAACATTTGTTCTGCCACATTTTCACCTTGTAATGTCACTTTACCTTTGTTTACTTTACCGGTTGCAGCAGGACCGCCAACAACTACCGCAGTTGAAGCTGAGGTTGTGATTGTTGCTAAAGAAGGTAAAGAGGCAGGTGCGCCAGAAGCATTATATTCATTTAAATCTTTTATAAGGTTCATGCCCGGGAATAAACCTTCTTGTTTTAAGTATTCTTGTTTATTTTCCACATTGTTACCGGATTGGGTTTTTACGGTAATGACAGGAGATTGTTTGAAGTTGCTTACATCACGTTCATTTTGTAAGCGTGGGGCTGAAATCACGATATTTTCACTTGAACCTTGAAATGTCACAACAATCGGATCTGATTCGAATAAGGAGCGATCGGAACCCACCTGAGTAATTTCGGATACACGAACCACAACTTGGTGTTTTTGCGTATCGTTGATATTAAATGCGTTAGTTTCTTTCAATAAAGATTTGCTTGCTTTTTGACCGTCAATGGCTAAAAAATCAATATTAGATGAACCGGTTACCATGCCGGCAAAACTCGCCGTACTGGCTAAAAGTGTTGCAGTTAATACAGCAAAACGAAATTTCATATTTACTCCTGTTTTGAAGGACATTCATTAAAATTAGATGACACTTTATCGGATAAAGCGTAGTTTGTATGCTATTCCAAATTGGCAAAAATGAAAATAGAAAATTGTCTTTAACCGCTAGTTTTTTGTTTTTATTCAATTTTAAGAGGAAATCTTATGGTCAAAAAACGATTTTGTGTTCATGGTTATGTACAAGGCGTTGGATTCCGTTATTTTACTTGGAAATACGCATTGAAAATCGGCGTAACAGGATTTGTACGTAATCTTGCCGACGGTTCCGTGGAAGTTATCGCCGCCGGTTCAGAAAGTCAAATTGACGCATTAGATGCTTGGTTACAACATGGTCCTCGTACGGCTAGCGTAAATCAAGTGCTTGTCGAAGATTATCTTGGTGACAACACATGGACAACCTTTCAAGTGCAACACGACACGATTTGATTAATACAATAGCGTAAAACGTCAACCTCTCACGGAGATGACAAGAACATGGTGCTTTTGTTTTTTTGCGGTTATCGATAGGAAAACGCGTTGACGCGGTTTTTACCGCACTCGCAAAGAATATGAAATCGCCTTATCTCATTCCCCAACACCACGCCTAAAATCATGCACGACATAATGAAACCATTGCAAGGCGGTTCTATCTACGTATAATCACGCCTTTATTTTTAGTGAGGGAAAAGATGAGAAACACAAATTCAAACGTTTTTTTAGTCATTCTGCTTGGTGTACTTTCCGCCTTTGGACCTTTTGTCGTGGATCTTTATTTGCCGTCTTTGCCACAATTAGCGCAATTTTTTGCGACGACGCCTTCGATGACGCAACTGACGCTCACCACCGCAATGATTGGGTTAGCCGTAGGACAACTCCTGCTTGGGCCGATGAGTGACAAATTTGGTCGTAAAAAGCCGCTGATTCTATCGTTAGTAATTTATATTATCAGCACGGTATGTATCATCTTTTCGCCAAATGTTGAAACCATGATTGTATTGCGTGTCGTGCAAGGGCTTTCCTCTGCCGGAAGTGTGGTGATTTCTCGTGCGGTGGCGACAGATTTATATCGTGGTCGTGAAATGACACGTTTCTTTGGTCTATTAATGACAATCAATGGCATAGCGCCCATTATTTCCCCTATTTTAGGCAGTTTATTGCTCGAGTATGTCAGCTGGAAAGGCGTGTTTGTTTTCTTGGCGCTAATTGGTCTGGTGGTGCTGGTATTTTGTTTCCGTTTAAAAGAAAGTTTAATGCCGGAAAATCGTTTATCAGGTTCTATCCTTTCAACGTTTTCCACCTTTGGCATCATTGTCAAAAATCGCTTATTTATGAGCTACGTGGGCATTGAAAGCTTTTTACTTGGTGCCATGTTTGCTTATATCGCTGCGTCACCTTTTATTCTGCAAAGTTTTTATGGATTAAGCGCTTTTGCTTTCAGTTTATGTTTTGGTGCCAACGGGGCAGCACTGGTGATTGGTTCAAATATCGGTGGGAAATTGCCAAACCGCACCGCACTTTCTCTTGGCGTACTTGGCTTTTTTGTTGCCGCGCTTTACACCATTGCTCTATTACTGATTCAACCTTACTGGTTCTTCGTCGAAATCGGTTTCTTCTCAATGTTGCTCATGATGGGATTAACGTTCCCGGCAATTTCTTCGTTAGCCATGGAAAGTGAACGTCAGTATGCCGGCAGTGCATCCGCATTGCTTGGTTTTTCCCCATTTTTCTTAGGCGGTGTGGTCTCGCCACTAGTCGGAATGGGAAATATTTTTTATTCAACGGCAGTGGTGATTTTCATTTGTGGTTTACTCGCCGTGGGAATTTATCTGATGATTAAAAATCAAATTGTGGATACGCAATAATTGGCTTGCCATGCGTATGCATCAATCCCACGTCTAAAAAACGTTTTTTATGACCGCACTTTAATGGTTTATTGAATGTCAGACATGGCACTGAAACGCAGTTTGATTTTGCTATAAACCAGTGCGGTCAAAAACACGGCTGCTTGCAGCAAAATAATGCAAGGACCGGTCGCACCGTCAATGTGGTAGCTGATAATTGTGCCAAAGAGACTGGTGCTGATTGAGGTTACCAAGGCAATGGCAATCATATGATCAAAGCGCTTGCTTAAAATAAATGCGGTAATGCCTGGTGAAATAAGCATCGCAACAACTAAGATCACGCCCACCACTTGCATGGCGCTGACAATCGTTAAGGCAAGGAGAATCAGCAAGCTGTAATGCAAAAGTCGAGGCGATAAGCCAACGATTTTCGCTTGCGTAGCATCAAAACAATAAAGTAGAAAATCTTTCCGGCGCAAAAAAATGACGAAAAAAACGACCGCACTTATGACAAGCGTTTGTAGCATTTCCGCATTGCTCACACCAAGCAAGTTACCAAATAAAATATGGGTTAAATGCTGATCCGTTTCGATTTTGGTAAATAAGACAATCCCAAGCGCAAACATGCCTGAAAAGACAATCCCCATGGCGGTATCTTCTTTGATACGACTATTTTCTTTTAAGTAGCCTACGCCGACAGAACAGGTTAATCCTGCGACAAAGGCGCCGATACTCAAGGGCAACCCTAACCAAAACGCCACCACAATCCCCGGTAGAACAGCATGAGAAATGGCATCGCCCATTAACGACCAACCTTTTAATACTAAATAGCAGGAGAGCATGGCGCAAATAACGGAGACCAATAGTGCCGTGATCAACGCATTTTGCATAAAGGGATACGCGAAAGGCTCGGTGAACCATTGATAAATAGCACTCATTGTTGCACCTCTTCCTGCGTAATCGGTTTGCGTTGACGGATTAAGCCGTATTTCGGTGAAAAAATAAAAGCCAACAGGAAAAGTGCGGTCTGAATACACACAATAACTCCGCCTGTTGCGCCATCTAAGAAATAACTGAGATAAACACCCATCGCACTCGAAAAAACACCTAGCGTAATCGCAATGATCGCGAGGGTTTTAAAACGATCAGTAAGCAAATAAGCGGTGGCACCCGGTGTGATCACCATGGCGATGACTAAAATCGCACCAACGGTTTGCAAGGCTGCAACGACACAGGCACTCAGCAACGTAAAAAACAGCACTTTGTAATAAATTGGGCTGAGCCCTACTGAGGTCGCATGAACTTCGTCAAAGAAAATTAATAACAGATCCTTCCAAAAAATGAGTAATAAAATCAAGCTAATGCCGATGATAATCGCTACTTGAAGAATATCTTCATCTGCAATGCCCAGAATATTACCTAACACAATATCTTGCACATTGACGGAGGTGGGATTAAGAGAAATGATCAACAATCCGAGCGCAAAAAAAGTGGTAAAAATGAAGCCGATAACCGCATCTTCCCGCAGTTTGGTGATAGATTTCACCCATAAAATGGACACTGCCGCTAAAATGCCGGAAAAGAAGGCGCCGAGGGCATAAGGCAAAGACAGCGCATAAGCGATGGCAACACCGGGAACAACGGAATGGGAAAGGGCATCTCCGATGAGAGACCAACCTTTTAACATTAAATAAGCGGACAAAAAAGCACAAACGCCACCGACGGCAGAGCTCAGCAAGATGGCTTTCACCATATAATCATAGGAAAAAGGTTCCAGTAAAAGATCTAACATGAGGATTTTTCCTCTGATTTACAGTGTTTCACAATTGGCGCCGGTGGATCGACTTTGGTTTTTCCATAGAACACTGCCGCGCGCTCATCATCGGTAAGGACGGTAACGGCACGTGGATCTTCATCATCGTGCAAATCTGAGCCCAGTAACTTAATGTGACGCAATACGCCACCAAAGACCAATTCTAAGTTATGTTGATTGAACGTGGTTTCTGTTGAACCGGCGGCGATGACCGTACGATTAATCATCACCACCTGATCGCAAAAATCCGGTACGGAACCAAGGTTATGCGTAGAGACCAAAATAAGATGCCCTTCGTTGCGTAATTGCCCGAGTAAATCGACAATGGCATTTTCGGTTTGCACATCCACGCCGGTGAAAGGTTCATCCAGTAAAATAATCTTACTTTGTTGAGCAAGTGCGCGAGCTAAAAATACGCGCTTTTTCTGCCCACCGGAAAGCTCGCCAATTTGACGATGGGCAAGATGCTCAATGTTCACCCGTTGCATGGCTTCTTGCACTTTTTGCTTATCGGTTTCACTAGGGCGGCGCAGAAAATTCATATAGCCGTAGCGTCCCATCAGTACCACATCATAAACAGACACCGGGAATTGCCAGTCCACTTCTTCCGATTGAGGCACATAAGAGACGAGATTTTGTTTTAATGCCTGCTTAATTGGCAAATGACACAACGTAATATTGCCTCGTTGTGGATGAATTAATCCCATGAGACTTTTAAACAAGGTCGATTTTCCGCTACCATTGACACCCACGAGGGCACAGGTGGTGCCGCCTTCTAAACGGAAGGTGACATCATGGATGGCGGTATGGCCGTTGTTATAGCGGACTGTGACATCTTCAACACAGATCGAGGCAATATTCGATGACATTATTTTTCAAATCCTTTTACGATAGTGGACACGGTGGTATTTAACAAATCGACATAAGTCGGCACCGGGCCATTTTTATTGGAAAGCGAATCTACATAAAGCACACCACCGTATTTCGCGCCACTTTCTTTTGCCACTTGTTTTGCCGGTTTCGGTGAAATGGTACTTTCACTGAAAACGACCGGAATCTTATTGGCTTTTACGGTTTCAATGACATGACGAACCTGTTGAGGCGTACCTTGTTGTTCGGCGTTAATCGGCCATAAGTAGGCTTCTTTAAAACCATAGTCCCGAGTGAGATAGCTGAAAGCGCCTTCACTGGTGACCAACCAACGTTGCGCTTCCGGCACTTGTGCTAATTTTTCTCGAAGCGGTTTATCCAACTCTTTGATTTTTTGTGCATAAAGTGCGGCGTTTTTTTCATACGTTTCTTTATTTTGTGGATCGTATTTCACCAACGCATTTTTAATGTTCTCAATATAAATCAAGGCATTGGAAGGGGACATCCAGGCGTGCGGATTCGGGTTGCCGGTATAAGGGCCTTCATTAATGGACATTGGCTCGATACCCTCAGTCACAACAACGGCAGGTTTATCTTTCACGTTTTGGAAGAATTTTTCAAACCAACGTTCAAGGTTTAAACCGTTCCATAAGACTAAATCGGCAGATTGTGCTTTCACAATATCTTTTGGAGTCGGCTCATAATCATGAATTTCAGCTCCGGGTTTAGTGATCGATTCCACGGTAGCCGCATCACCGGCGATATTTTGCGCCATATCTTGAATGATGGTGAAGGTGGTCACTACTTTAAATTTTGCATAAGCTAAACTGCTGCCTAAACTTAATGCAAGCACACTGATTAATGTCGCGAATAAACGCATGTTTTTCTCCTTTGAAAAGTTTTAGTAAAAAATAACAACATAAGTTGCAGGGTGAATTATATTCTTTTATTTTTCAAATGCAAATGATTCGTAAATAAGTTATAGGCATTTTGCCGGTTTGGGTAACCCGGCTAATTTTGTGGCTTGCTTTGCCGGACCATCAGGGAACAAACGTTGCAAATAACGGCTATTGCCTTTGTCTTCACCGAGTTTTTGTGCGGTAGCTTTCACCAGCATACGAATCGCCGGTGAGGTTTTGTATTCCTGATAAAACGCGCGTACAAAATGAATGATTTCCCAGTGGGCATCGGTTAATTCCAACTGCTCTAACTTCGCAATGGCTTGCGCAACCTCAATATCCCAATCATCAACATTGAGTAAGTAACCCGAAGCATCGGTTTCAATGTGTCTATTATTGACTTCAAGCATGATAATAACCTTAGTATTTATGGGGGAAGATTATATAAAAACGCCCCAAAAAAGGGGCGTTGAATTTATCTATCAAATTAATAATTAATCTCTGGAAGAAAAGAAGGAAAGTAAGTTTAACAAGCTGATAAACAGATTGTAGATAGACACAAATAAGCTGACCGTTGCTCGAATGTAGTTGGTTTCACCGCCATGAATAATGTTACTGGTTTCATACAGAATTCCCATAGTGGAGAAAATCACGAACAACGCGCTAATTCCCACGTAAAGTGCCGGGAAGTGGAAGAAGAAACTTGCGACCATACCCAGTAATAACACCACAAATAAGGCCAATATAGTACCGGATAAGAAAGACATGTCTTTCTTCGTGGTTAAGACATAAGCGGAACAAGCGAAGAAAGTGGCTGCGGTGCCGGCTAACGCTAACACGATGGCATCTCCCAAACCTGCACTCACATAGGCATTTAAAATTGGCCCTACGGTGTAACCTAAGAAACCGGTAAAGGCAAAGGCAGATAAAATTCCTAATGCGCTATTTGCTAAAGCATTGGTTAAGAAAAGCAGCCCATAGAAGCCTACAAGTATAATGATAAGCCCTGGTCTTGGAAGATTCATCGCCATGGACACATAAGCCACCACAGCGGAAAAGGCTAATGTTAACGCTAACAAGAAATAGGTGTTACGTAACACTTTGTGCGTGCTAAGCAACGATTCTTCTCTGCTGTCAACAATAATACGAGATTGCATAAAAACTCCTTTAAATTTAAAGAAAATAAGCGGTTATAACGTTGCTGTAAGGTAAGGGCAGAGGGGAGAAAAGTCAATTATTACAAGGAAAATATTTTTTACTGATGGATGATTAAAAGTGAAAGACAGAAAAGTGCGGTTGTTTTATTTGCAATTCAGCAAAACCGATTTGTTTATTTTGAACCTGTCGGTAATCCGGCATCTCAAAGATATTGAGTTTTATTCCTGACGTTTTACATTTCAAAAATATGCTCAAAACCCACCGCACTTTCTTTTCATAAAAATAAAAAGCTGAACCTCTTTCGAGATTCAGCTTTTCTTTGGGGGTTAGAGCATTTTAACCGCTCTTTTGGTTTATCTATGTTTGCATATTGTTACATTTTCGGAATTTCAACGCCTGAAGAGAGTAGGTCTTGAATATCCGATTTCAGTACATCAGCTTTTGGCCCGTAAATGGCTTGAATGCCAGTACCTTTGACGATAAAACCCATTGCCCCTGCTTGTTTCCAAGCTGCTGCATCGCCCACTAATTCAGGATTATGCACCGTGATACGTAAACGGGTCATACAAGCATCCACCTCGGCAATATTGTTGCGTCCACCGAGAAGATTGATGATTTGCACCACTTGTGCACTGGCATTAGCGACTTTTTTCTCCTCAGCAGGGGCTTCGTCAGTACCTTTTGCATCGTAGTTGCCGTTGCGACCAGCGGTGGCTAAGTTGAGTTTCTTAATCATGAAATTCGCAATTAAGAAGGCCGCGACCGCAAACACACCGGATACCCAAATGAAGTTGATAAGATCCATGCCGATGCCAGCTTTAATCGCCATTGGCGTACGGGTTAAAAACTCAATGTTACCGAATGAGTGAACGCGTAAGTTCACAATATCCGCCATGGCAAATGCACAACCTTGGATGACCGCATAAACGAGGTAAAGCGGTAGTGCAACGAACATAAACATATATTCGATCGGTTCTGTTACGCCGGTTAAGAACACGGCAAGGGCAGAAGAAAGGAAAATCCCTTTGTAGATGGTTTTCTTATCCGGATCAACGTTCATGTACATGGCGAGCGTAATTCCCATGAGAATACCGCTTGAACCGATCATTTGACCCACTTTAAAGCGCGCAGGTGTTACGGTTGAGAGGAGTTCATTATATTGTGTCATATTGCCCGCGTCTTTCAAGTTGATTAAATCACTGATCCAAGCGAGCCATAATGGGTCTTGTCCGAATACTTGTTTGCCTTGTTGCATACCGGTTAAGAATTCATAGGTACCGCCCAATGAGGTGTAGTTCATCGGAATGGTGAGCATATGGTGTAAACCGAACGGCAGTAAAAGACGTTCTAATGTGCCGTAAACAAAAGGCGCAAGGATAGGAGCGGAGTCTTGCGAGTTGGCAATCCATTCACCGAAATGATTGATCCCGGTTTGCACTACCGGCCAGAACACCGCCAACACCAACGACACTAAAACGGAACGGTAAATCACTACAAATGGCACAAAGCGTTTACCGTTAAAGAAGGTAAGTACTTCAGGCAGTTTTCGGAAATTGTAGTAGCTGTTAAAGGTGGTAGCTCCTACAAAACCGGCGATGATCCCTACAAATACACCCATATTTAATGCAGGTTGCCCAAGGATATTCACAAAGTAGTTGACCACCGGAATATCACCGGCCAAGATGGTGCTGACGTGGGCATTCGGATCGGTCAGCATTTCAATTTTTACGCCGAAGAAATGACCGGTAATCAAGTTGATTAAGATAAAGGCAAGTCCTGCGGCAAACGCACCACCCGCACGTTCATTTGCCCAACTACCACCAATCGCCAAAGCAAATAAGAGATGTAAGTTACCAATAATCCCCCAACCAATTTGCGCAATGATATGGCCAATGCGAGCCAGCCATTCAGCATCACTAATTAATGGTAATGAGTTACCGATACTCACCATTAAACCTGCAGCAGGCATTACGGCAATCACGACCATCAGACATTTGCCGAATTTTTGCCAAAATTCAAAACTGAGCAATTTTTTCATATGTGTTCTCCTACAAAATGAGCTCAACGTCTAAACCGAAATGATCGGAAACGACCGGTTTATTTTTGCCATTAAAAACCACCTGACTGGATAAAACCTGTTTCGGTTGATTTAAAAAAATGTAATCTAAGCGCTTTTCTTCGCTGTGGCCTTTCCAGCCATCAATGGCTTTTTCAACAGTAATCCCACTATCTTTCTGTTCCGCGATCTCAAAAGTATCAAGTAAACCGAGAGATTTGATTTTCTGATAAGTGTTTGGATCGCTGATTGCATCCGTATTGAAATCGCCCATCAAAATTTTAAGATTTCGGCTTTGGCTGCGCTCTATGATATTGCGAATGTTGTCCAGTTGATTTTCACCTGCGCAATTCGGTAAGTTGATATGGCAGGAGTAACAATCTACAAGTTGGCCTTGATATTCCACGGTTAAGCCAATAATTTTGCGAGAGAGGATAGAATCGAGGCGCTGATGTTGGCTGCAATAAAAAGCATCCACGTCATAAACGGGCAGGCGGGTTAAAAAGGCGATACCTTCGTCATATTCATCGTAGCCAATATGTGAATTGCTCCAAAATAGCGAATATTTTTGTGTCACCCGTTGATTGATTTTATTCAGTAACACAACGCCATAGTTATCTTGCTTTAATGCTTGTGAAATTAGGGGAGCTGACATTAATTGATTCACCTCTTGTAGGGCTACGATGTCATAACCCTTTTCAACAATGGTGTTGGCAATAATGTCGATTTTTTCCGCTTGGTTATCTTCTAACCAAGCGTGTACATTGAGGGTGAGTAGTTTCATACGTTCCCCTTAATCCTCACAATGCCAAATATCAGCGTTATATTGTGCAATGGTGCGATCCGATGAGAAGAACCCGGCTTTGGCTATGTTATGAATCACTTTTTTATTCCAGCTATCTTGATCTTCATAATCCGCCAAAATCTGTTCTTTCGCCGTGACATAAGCATCAAAGTCAATTAAGGTCATAAACCAGTCTTTATTGAGCAATTCATCATGCAGACGTTTTAAACGCGTTTTATTGCCTAGTTTCACCAGCGTAGAATCAAGGATAAAATCGACCGCTCTTTTAATGTGTTTATCCTTTTCATAGTAATCTTTCGACACATAACCGGCAGTTTCATACAGCTTGATAATGCTTTCAGCATCCTTACCAAAGGTATAAATATTTTCTGCGCCGGCTAATTCGGCAATTTCGACATTTGCACCATCCATGGTGCCCAAGGTTAATGCGCCATTCAGCATAAATTTCATATTGCCTGTTCCGGATGCTTCTTTTGAAGCAAGAGATATTTGTTCTGAAATATCTGTTGCCGGAATCAATTTTTCTGCCACGCTAACATTATAGTTTTCCACTAAATACACGTTTAAATATTGATTCACATCCGGATCCTTATTGATTAATTCAGACAAGCAAAGAATTAAATGAATAATATCCTGTGCAATCACATAAGCCGGTGCGGCTTTCCCACCGAAAATCACGGTAATTTTACGTTTCGGAAGTTTGCCCGCTTTGATTTCAAGGTATTTATGAATCACATAAAGCGCATTCATTTGTTGGCGTTTATATTCGTGGAAACGTTTAATTTGCGTATCGATAATCGAATTCTCATCCAATTCAATCCCTTTATTTTCTTTTAAATAGGTTTTTAGCGCTAATTTATTCTGAAATTTAATTTCAGCTAATTTTTGATGTACTTTTTTGTCATCTTTAAAGGCAAGTAGTTTTTCTAATTGTGTTGCATCATGTAAGTACTCATCGCCAATAAGTTGTTTAATATAAGCAGATAACGCTTGGTTAGAAAATTCTAACCAACGACGGAAGGTGATTCCGTTAGTTTTATTATTAAACTTCTCAGGATAAATTTCATAAAACGCTTTGAGTTCGGAATTTTTCAAAATCTCTGTGTGTAATGCCGCCACACCGTTAACAGAGTTTGAAAAATGAATATCCATATGCGCCATATGGACGCGTTTTTGCTTATCAATAATTTGTACATCAGGATTAGGATATTCTTTCTGCACTAATTTATTCAGTTTTTTGATGATCTTCACTAAATGAGGAACCACGTCTTCTAAATAAGCTAAAGGCCATTTTTCTAAGGCTTCGGCAAGAATCGTATGGTTCGTGTAGCCCACCATATTACGTACGATTTCTACCGCTTCTGCAAATTTAATACGATGTTTTTCCGTTAATAAGCGAATTAATTCCGGAATTACCATGGATGGGTGCGTGTCATTAATTTGCACATACGCATAATCGGCTAAATCATGTAAATTACTGCCACGTTCAATGGCTTCATTAATTAATAACTGTGCCGCATTGGAGACCATAAAATATTGCTGATAAATACGTAATAATTCACCGTTTTTATCGGAGTCATCCGGATAAAGGAATAAGGTCAGATTTTCTTTGATTTTTGTTTTATCAAAGGTGATACCTTTTTTAATCAATTTATGATTAATGGATTCAATATCAAATAAGTTGAGATAATTTTTGGTGTCTTTTTTGTAACCTAGAATATCAATGCGATTTAATTTAGAGGTTAAAGTGAAATCTTTAAATGGTACTTCATAACGGATATTTGTCGGGATTAACCAAGAGTCTTTTTCAATCCAATCATTTGGTTCGGCATGTTGCTCATTGTTTTTAAAGACTTGTTTAAACAAACCACAATGGTAATTTAACCCTACACCTTCCGCATTTAGCCCGAGTGTGGACATGGAATCAATAAAACAGGACGCTAAACGACCTAACCCCCCATTCCCCAAAGATGGTTCCGGCTCAATATCTTCAATATGGCTTAGGGATTTTCCTGTCTGAGCCAATTCATCTTTGATTTCTTGATATAAGCCAAGATTGATTAAATTGTTAGACAGTAATTTACCAATTAAAAACTCCGCAGAAATGTAGTAAACCTTACGTTTAGCCGTATTTTTGCTCTTATTCGCAGCAAGAGTTTTAACATAGTTTAATAACTGTACGTAAATCGCCTGATCACTTAACTTTTCAAGTTTTTTGTTTGTTGTTTGTTGTACAAATTCACTAAATTTAATCATTCTTTTTTCCTTATTGGCACGCCCATATAACGTGGTTATTTGGGTTAAGAAATCTTTTTTGGCGTTGGTTAAACCACTTTCTTGCATTCGCCATTCCCAGTTCCCGCCAATCGTGGACGGAATATTCATTCTTGAGCCGGCGGGCAAATCTAAAATATCTTGCATGGAGGCAATCGCCGTATTACTTACGGTAGCAAATAATTGGCGAATCATTGCCTGACAAACAGATTCATCCGCAGCACGATGGGTATAAGCATTGATATATTGTTGCTGTTTCGACGTTAATCCGTCATACCAACTATTTGTGACATCATTATCGTGCGTGCCGGTGTAAGCAATGCAATGCGATATGCAATAATGTGGGCTATCCAGGCTTTCACCAGTCACATCTTCAAAACCGAATTGTAAAATTTTCATGCCGGGATAACCGCAATCAGCCAGTAATTTCTTCGCTTTTTCATCAATATTGCCGAGATCTTCAGCGATAATCGGCAAATCACCTAGCTGTGCTTTTACTGCTTTGAATAAATCATATCCCGGGCCGGGTTGCCAGCTACCATATTTGGCAATGTCTGCTTTACCATCCACTTGCCAATAATCGGAGAAACCTTTGAAATGATCGATACGAAGTACATCGTAAATTTTAAAGCTTTCCTCAATACGATGAATCCACCAAGCATAGCCTTGTTTCTTATGTTCAGCCCAGTTATAAAGCGGATTACCCCAGAGTTGTCCGGTGGCGCTAAACTGATCGGCAGGGACACCGGCGACGAAAAGCGGATTGCGTTCTTTATCTAATTGGAAAAGTTCCGGCATTGTCCATACTTCGACACTGTCTGCCGCTACATAAATAGGCATATCGCCGATAATTTTAATTCCTCTTTGATTAGCGTAATTTTTCAATGCCAACCATTGTTGGAAAAAGAAATATTGCGTTACTTTGAAATACTGAATTTGCGCTTTCAGCATTACGCGATATTTTCTAAGTGTTTCGGGTTGACGGGCAACAACCTGTTTATCTTCCCATTCTTGTAGGGCTTTATTGCCGAAATGCTCTTTGATAGCCATAAATTCCGCATAGTCTTCTAACCAAGTGCGGTTGTTTTTTTCAAAGTTTTTGAAGTCTGCTTGGTGTTTTTTATCGGTAAGGAAATGTTTGACGGCGATTTCTAAAATTGGACGGCGCGCATAAAAAATACGTTCATAATCCACTTTTGTCGGATCATCGCCAAAATTAACCGAAGCATAATCGGTTTCTTGCAATAAACCCATTTGGGTGAGTAAAGCAAAATCAATTAAATGTGTGTTACCTGCAATAGCAGAGAAGGATTGATAAGGAGAATCACCGTAGCTGGTGGTGGTTAATGGAAGGATTTGCCAATAGGTTTGTTTTGTTTCAACTAAAAAATCCACAAAATCATAAGCAGATTGTCCAAAACTACCAATTCCAAATGCATTGGGTAATGAGGTGATATGCATTAAAACACCACTTGACCGAGTAAGCATAATTTTTCCCTTCAGAAGTAAAAGTTGTAGAGATTCTAATCTAAATTTTATTTTACACAATAACTTTTACGTAAAAGTTTAAATATTTTCGTAAAAGTGTGATATTAATCACAAAAACTATACGTATAACTATGAGAGTTTATGGTATTCTATTACAGGTTCAAATAAAGGAATAAAAGTAAAAAATGGAGTGGAAAAGTGAGTAAATACAAAGCGGTTTATAACGATATAAAAAGCAAAATAACCGATGGAATTTTACCGCCAAAGCAAGAATTACCCAGTGAAAGTGAGCTTATGCAAGAATATGGTTTTTCTAAAGACACCATTCGTAAAGCCCTTTCTCTGCTTGAAATGGACGGTTACATTCAGAAACAACAGGGACGAACTTCCATTGTTCTCGAACATAATTTATCTACACCTCAACAGCTTTCTGAAATTAAAACCGTTGGCGAGTTAAATCGTCCTTTAACCCATCAAGTAAAAACAACTTTAACCAGCTTGTATATTGTGCAAGGAGAAGAAGAACTAATGCGGATCTTTAACGTAAATGATCAGATTGACTTTTACCGTATAGGTCGCGTTCGTGAAATTGATAGGGAAGCAGTGGAATATGAAGTCTCTTACTTTGATCGTCGCATTGTGCCTTTTATTAATCGTGAGATTGCGGAACAATCCATTTATCAGTATTTAGAAAGTGAACTAGGTCTAAAAATTAGTTATTCACAGCGTGAAATTGCGTTTCGTTATGCCAATGAAGAAGAAAAAAGCACCATGGATCTCGGTGAGTATAATATGGTTGTAAACGTTACCAGTACCACTTATTTAGCCGACGGACGTCTATTCCAGTACGGTAGCATTAGTTATCGCCCTGATAAAATTACCTTTGCTTCCACTGCGAAGCGACACGTTTAAAAAAGAGCACTTTCCGTGTTTTGTTGAATAAAACTCTTTTAAAAACGACCGCACTTTTCTTTTCCCTAAAACAAAAAAGCTGAACCTCTCCTGAGATTCAGCTTTTCCTTTATTTGTGAACGACTATCTGTGAATTAGGCCAATTCCGCACGTAATTTCTTCGTGACATCTACCATCACTTTTAATGCGGCGATAGTTTCCGGCCAGCCGCGGGTTTTTAGTCCGCAGTCCGGGTTTACCCATAAGCGTTCTTTTGGTACCACTTGTAACGCTTTGCGAAGAAGATGTTCGATTTCTTCTGCGGTTGGTACGCGTGGGCTGTGGATGTCGTACACGCCCGGGCCGATGTCGTTCGGGTATTTGAAATCACCGAATGCGGTAAGCAATTCCATGTCGGAACGGGAAGTTTCGATGGTGATCACGTCGGCATCCAGGGCGGCAATAGCCGGTAAAATGTCGTTAAATTCGGAATAACACATGTGTGTGTGAATTTGCGTATCATCTTTGCAACCCATTGAACTTAAACGGAAAGCTTCACCTGCCCATTGTAAGTAAGCGTCCCAATCGGAGCGTTTAAGCGGTAAACCTTCGCGGATGGCCGGTTCATCAATTTGGATGACTTTAATGCCTGCTTTTTCTAAATCTAACACTTCGTCAGAAAGCGCTACAGCAATTTGTTTACATACGGTGGAACGAGGAATGTCATTACGCACGAAAGACCATTGTAAAATGGTTACCGGACCGGTTAACATGCCTTTCATCACTTTGTCGGTGAGGCTTTGGGCATATTGCGACCAACGCACGGTCATTGGTTCCGGGCGGGTCACATCACCGTAAATGACCGGTGGTTTTACGCAGCGGGAACCGTAACTTTGTACCCAACCGAATTTGGTAAACGCGAAACCATCTAACAATTCTCCGAAGTATTCCACCATGTCGTTGCGTTCTGCTTCGCCGTGCACTAATACATCTAAATCTAATTTTTCTTGCTCGCGCACCACGAATTCAATTTCTTTTTTCATTGCCGCTTCGTAATCCGCCAAGCTGAGATCGCCTTTTTTGAAGGCGGCACGGGCATGACGAATTTCCGTGGTTTGCGGGAAGGAACCAATGTTGGTGGTTGGCAGCAACGGTAGATTTAACCACGCATTTTGTAATTTAATCCGTTCTGCAAATGGCGATTTACGTTGATCGGCATTTTTCGGTAGATTTGCCAAACGCTCCGCAACACAAGCGCGGTGGATTTCATGGGAGTTTTTACGCGCGTCAGCTGCCGTTTGGCTAGCATCAAGATCTGCTTGCACAGCTGCTCTGCCTTGCTCAAGTGCGGTCTTAATGACGCGTAATTCTTGAATTTTTTGCAAGGTGAACGCCAACCATTGATAAAGCTCCGGCTTGTTGGCTTGCAGTTGGGTTTCCACCGCCAAATCATAAGGCGTATGGAGTAGGGAACAGCTTGGTGCAATCCATAAACGCTCACCTAATTTCGCTTTTAATGGTTCAACCACATCTAACACTTGGTTTAAGTTCGCACGCCAGATATTACGTCCGTCAATCACGCCCACAGAAAGGATTTTATTGTAATCGGCAAAGGCGGAAAGTTGTTCCGGTGCACGCACCAAATCAATATGGAGACCGGCTACCGGTAAGGATTTCAATAAATCCGCATGTTCCACCACGGAACCGAAATACGTGGCAAGCAAGAGTTTGGCGTTTACTTGTGCAGCAAACGTGGCATAAACCGCTTTATAAGCGGCAATCCATTCTGCCGGTAAATCAAGGGTTAAGGCAGGTTCATCAATTTGAATGTATTCCACGCCTTCAGCGGTTAATGCGTTTAAGATGTCCACATAAACCGGCACGAGTTTGTTTAACAAATCGAAACGATTAAATGCAGCACCTTTTTCTTTGCCTAACCAAAGGAAGGTTAATGGACCAACGATAGTGGGTTTTACCTTGTGACCAAGGGCTTTAGCTTCGCGGATTTGTTGCACATAGTGCGCCGGGTTAGCTTTAAATTGGGTGTCTTTGTGGAATTCCGGCACAAGATAGTGGTAGTTGGTGTCGAACCATTTGGTCATTTCAATGGCAAATTGTGTTTTGTTGCCGCGCGCCAACTGGAAATATTGATCCAAGGTTAAGTTTTGGCTGTCGAAACTAAAGCGTGAAGGAATGGCGCCTGTTGCCACTTGTAAATCTAAAATGTGATCGTAGAAAGTGAAATCTGCCACAGCTACGAAATCCGCGTTAGCATTGGCTTGGTGTTGCCAGTTAATTTCACGCAGTTTTTTTGCGATGTCTAATAAATCGGCTTCAGCGATCTCACCGCGCCAGTAACGTTCTTGGGCAAATTTAAGTTCACGTTTTGCCCCTACGCGTGGGAAACCCGATAAATGAAATGTTGTCATGTTAATTCCTCAATAGGTTAAATGATTTAGACGGCTAAACGTCTGTACGAGGCTAGAATGACGGAATCAAGTTTATTATGCAAATTAATAATTTTCTGAAAGTTTATGAAAAATTTTAATGATCTTGTAATTTATGGCGTTAATATATGTGACAAGCAAAAAACACAGTGAAAACACACCGCACTTTTCTCCCAGGTAACATTAAAGTACGGGGCATTTTCGTGTATTATAGGGTTTCATCATTTTTCTAATAAGTATGAATCTTTCTCATGAAACCAATCTTCCTTGAACTCAGACATTTAAAAACCTTGTTAGCCCTAAAAGAAACCGGCAGCGTTTCGTTAGCGGCTAAACGGGTTTATCTCACCCAGTCAGCCTTGTCTCACCAAATTAAATTATTAGAAGATCAATACGGCTTGCCGTTATTTGAACGTAAAACCCAACCCTTGCATTTCACTGCCGCAGGGGAGCGCTTGATTCAGCTTGCTAATGAAATCATGCCGAAAGTGATTGAGGCGGAACGCGATCTGGCACGTGTAAAACAAGGTGATGCGGGGGAATTACGCATTGCGGTGGAGTGCCATACCTGTTTTGATTGGTTGATGCCGGCAATGGATTCTTTCCGTAAACATTGGCCGCTGGTAGAACTGGATATTGTGTCCGGTTTCCACACCGACGCCGTAGGGTTGCTGTTAAGTCATCGTGCCGATTGGGCGGTGGTGCAAGAAGTGGAAGAAAATCCGGGTATTGTGTATAAGCCGTTGTTTTCCTATGAAATGGTAGGGCTATGTGCGAAAGATCACCCACTTGCCGCGAAGGATATTTGGCAAGCGGAAGATTTTATCGATCAAACGTTGATTACTTATCCGGTACCGGATGATATGTTGGATTTGCTGCGTAAAGTGTTGCATCCGAAAGGCATTAATCCGACCCGTCGAACCAGTGAGCTTACCATTGCCATTATTCAACTGGTGGCCAGTAAACGTGGCGTCGCCGCATTGCCGTTTTGGGCGGCGAAACCTTATTTGGATCGGGGTTACATTGTGGCGCGCAAAATTACCGACCAAGGTTTGCACAGCAATTTATACGCGGCTTTTCGTGAAGCGGATGCGCAAGTTGCTTTCGTGGATGATTTCTATGAAACCGTGAAAGCACAAAGCTTTTCAACCTTACCTGAACTATCTGTATTAGAAGAGAATTAGTTGTATGTCTGATGTTAAGACAACGCCTCATCCTATTTTTGCCGCAGCCAAGGCGGCATTGCCGTATAGCGCACCGATGATTGCCGGTTTTTTATTTCTTGGCATAGCCTACGGCATTTATATGAAAGCCCTTGGATTTGGCGTATGGTACCCATTTTTAATGGCATTGTTGATTTATGGCGGTTCTGTCGAGTTTATTATTGCCGGTGCGCTCACCTTGTCTTTTGCGCCCCTCAATGCTTTGCTGATTACCTTGATGGTTAGCGGACGGCAGATTTTTTACAGCATTTCCATGTTGGAAAAATACGGTAAATTTTTAGGCAAAAAGCGCCCGTATCTTATCGCAACGTTAGTCGATGAATCTTTTTCTCTTAATTATATGGCAAAAATCCCACCGCACTTGGATCGTGGCTGGTATCTGTTTTTTGTCAGCTTTTACCTGCATATGTATTGGGTGATCGGGGCGGTCTTGGGCAACCTGTTTGGCAATATTATTCCGTTTAATTTGAAAGGGATAGAATTTGCAATGACTGCGTTGTTTCTGGTGATTTTTGCGGAAAATTGGACGAAAGAAAAATCTCACGAAAGTTCCTTGTTAGGCCTGGCGATTGCATTTATTTCGCTGCTGATTTTTGGTCATGACTATTTCTTATTGCCAACCCTGATAGGCATTTGGATGGTCTTAACATTCCGTCGTCCGAAACTGACCACGAAATTAGAGAGGGTGCAATAAATGAGCTTGATGGAACAAATCCTCACCATTGCAATTGCCGTATTAGCAGTGCAATTTACCCGTTGGTTGCCCTTTTGGATTTTCCCTGCTAACCGTCCGATTCCAGAATATATTCGTTATTTAGGGCGAGTGTTGCCTGCGGCGATGTTTGGCATGCTGGTGGTCTATTGCTATAAAAATATTGATGTATTGAGCGGTTTTCATGGCTTACCCGAGTTTATTGCAGGCGCAGTGGTGCTGACATTGCATTTTTGGAAACGGAATATGTTTTTGTCCATTGCCGCCGGCACCTTATTGTATATGCTCTTGGTGCAGCAGGTCTTTGTGGCATAAAACACCTGTGAAAATGACCGCACTTTTTCGTCGAAAAGATGACGTGAACTATAAAGTGCGGTCGTTTTTTTCTGCGTTTTTACAGCCTATCGGCGCATTTAAAAGCAACTGCCTTTTTGCTATAATTTTGTACTTAATTTATTGAATTCTTTTTGAGGTTTGTGGTGACGAAATTCCATTTTCCAACATTTCATGAAATGTTTCCCGTAGAAAAACGCAAATTAAAATTGTTGCGGGAATGGCTACGTTATCGGGCGCGCCGTTTGGTTTTTGCAGCGCAATGCCGGGCGTTAGTCGATTTTATTCATGAAAATCTATTGTGGCAGCCGGTTTTTGCTCAGTATCCTTATCGTGTGAATACGCTATTAAGCCAGTACTGTGATAAACACTTTAATGCGACACAGCGTTTAGACGCTATTAAGACCAATTTTGCCATGGCGGAAAAACACTTTTGTATGGCGTTATGCGAGACATTAATTTCACAACAGCCGGTGCTGTTGGCCCAGTTAACGGATGAATTGGCGTTAAATTTAACGCTCAACCATATCGATCCTTATGAAGGCTTTTTTGCTATCGCTTTAACTGATGCTAATCAACGTACGATTTATTCTGCCAGCTTTACGTTTTTAGCGGATAACCGCTTGTTAATCGCATCAATTCAAGGACCAAAAGGCGATGAGGCGCAAGATTTAGTGCGTCAGGCGACAAAATTGCTACATGGTGTTCGCCCGATGTTTATGTTGGTGAATGCCTTTAAAGTTTTTGCGGAGACGTTGAATTGTCGCTTAGAAGGCATTCCGCATAAACGTCAGGCCAAATATCGTTGGAATGATTCGGCAAAATTATTGTTTAACTACGATGAATTTTGGCAGGAAAATGAGGGAAAGTTGGCAGAAAATTATTGGCAAATTCCGACCGCACTTGAGCGTCGTCCTTTAGAAGAAATTCAAAGTAAAAAACGTTCTATGTATCGCAAACGTTATGACATGTTTGACCAGATGACGGTTGAGGTTCAATCCCTTTTGACAGAGAAAAATTATGAATAAAATTATTACAGTTGACGGACCAAGCGGTGCCGGTAAAGGCACTTTATGTTACGCATTAGCAGAAAAACTAGGTTTTGCGTTGCTAGATTCCGGCGCAATTTATCGTGTGACGGCATTGGCCGCGTTAAAACGCCATACCGATTTAACCAATGAAACCGAATTGGCTGATCTTGCCCGTCATTTAGATATTCAGTTTGTGCCGAAAAATGGTGAAGTGAATGTATTATTAGGTGGCATGGATGTCAGCCATTTAATTCGTACGCAAGAAGTAGCAGATGCGGCATCAAAAGTGGCTGTTTTCCCACAAGTTCGTGTTGCATTACTACAACTTCAGCAGGATTTCGCCAAAAATGATGGTTTAATTGCGGATGGTCGCGATATGGGAACGGTGGTATTTCCTGATGCACAAGTAAAATTATTTTTAGATGCGAGTGCGGAGGAACGTGCAAAAAGACGTTATAACCAGTTGCAAAATAAGGGGATTAATGGTAACTTTGCACAGATTTTAGCCGAGATAAAAGAGCGTGATTTGCGTGATAGAAATCGAGCAGTCGCCCCTTTGAAACCTGCTGAAGATGCGTTTTTACTTGACAGCACGACATTGAGTATCGATGAAGTGATTTGTCAGGCCTTAAACTATATTCAGCAACGTATCGATATTAAAGCTTAAATTTTTACGGTTTACCCAAGGATGGATAAACTTTATTATCAGCCCCACTTTTTATGGATTAGAAGTGGACGTTATTTACTTAAATTGAAGATTAATTATGACAGAATCTTTTGCTCAACTTTTTGAAGAATCATTAAAAGACCTTGAAACCCGTCAAGGTGCAGTTGTTAAAGGTACCATTGTTGCTATCCAAAAAGGCTTCGTCCTTGTAGATACCGGTTCTAAATCCGAGTCTGCAATTCCTTCCGAAGAATTTTTAAATGCACAAGGTGAATTGGAAGTTCAAGTTGGTGATGTTGTTGATGTTGTGCTTAAAGCTGTGGATGATGGTTTCGGTGAAACTGTTGCTTCCCGTGCTGATGCAAAACGCAACGAAGCTTGGATTGTATTGGAAAAAGCTTATGACGAACAAGCAACTGTACTTGGTTTAGTTAACGGTAAAGTGAAAGGCGGCTTCACAGTTGAGTTAAACGGTGTTCGCGCATTCTTACCGGGTTCATTAGTTGATACCCGTCCAGTTCGTGACGCAGATCACTTACTTGGTAAAGAATTAGAATTCAAAGTAATCAAACTTGATCAAAAACGTAACAACGTTGTTGTTTCCCGTCGTGCAGTAATCGAATCTGAAAGCAGCCAAGATCGTGAAGAAGTATTAGCGAACTTGTCTGAAGGTGCAGAAGTTAAAGGTACTGTTAAGAACTTAACTGACTACGGTGCATTCGTTGATTTAGGCGGTGTTGACGGTTTATTACATATTACCGATATGGCTTGGAAACGTGTTAAACACCCAAGCGAAATCGTTAATGTTGGTGATGAAATCACCGTTAAAGTATTGAAATTCGATAAAGATCGTACTCGTGTCTCTTTAGGCTTAAAACAATTAGGTCAAGATCCTTGGGCGGCAATCGCTGAAAATCACCCAGTAAACAGCAAATTAACCGGTAAAGTCACTAACTTAACTGACTATGGTTGTTTCGTTGAAATTTTAGACGGTGTTGAAGGTTTAGTTCACGTTTCTGAAATGGATTGGACTAACAAAAATATTCATCCATCTAAAGTGGTTAGCTTAGGTGATGTAGTTGAAGTGATGGTATTAGAAATTGATGAAGAACGTCGTCGTATTTCTTTAGGCTTGAAACAATGCAAACCAAACCCATGGGCTCAATTCGCTGAAACTCATAACAAAGGCGACAAAGTTGTTGGTAAAATCAAATCTATCACTGACTTTGGTATCTTCATCGGTTTAGAAGGCGGTATTGACGGTTTAGTTCATTTATCTGACATTTCTTGGAATGTTCAAGGTGAAGAAGCTGTACGTAATTACAAAAAAGGTGATGAAGTTGCCGCAGTTGTATTACAAGTCGATGCAGTGAAAGAGCGTATTTCTTTAGGTATCAAACAACTTGAAGAAGATCCATTCAATAACTTCGTTGCTATCAATAAAAAAGGCACTGTATTAAATGCTAAAGTTGTTGAAGCCGATGCGAAAGGTGCTAAAGTTGAATTAGACGGTGGCGTGGAAGGTTACATCCGCGCAGCAGATTTAACGAATGAAGTTGCTACAGGCGATGTGATTGAAGCAAAATACACCGGCGTAGATCGTAAAGCTCGTATTGTTCACTTATCTGTTCGTGCGAAAGATCAAGCTGAAGAAGCGGCTGCAGTTGCAAATGTGAATAAGCAAGAAGATGTTGCTATTCCAAATGCAATGGCTGAAGCTTTCAAAGCAGCAAAAGGTGAATAATTCGCTTTGTTAATAAAACCGGCATAGTAATATGCCGGTTTAAAGAGTTAGGAGAATAGTATGACTAAATCAGAGCTGATTGAACTTTTAGTACAGAAAAATCACAGTGTACCTGTTAAATCTGTTGAAGAAGCAGTAAAAGCGATTTTAGAACAAATGTCATATGTATTAGAAAGTGGTGAACGTATTGAAGTGCGTGGATTTGGTAGCTTTTCTTTGCATTGTCGTCAGCCTCGTTTGGGTCGTAATCCTAAAACTGGTGAACAAGTAAAATTAGATGCAAAATGTGTACCTTATTTTAAGGCTGGAAAAGAGCTAAGAGAACGCGTTGATGTTTACGCATAATTTATTTGACTAACTTTTTATAACGGCACTTTTAAGTGTCGTTTTTTATGCTCATTTTTGGCATAATGAAAGCAACTTTATTTTAAGGAGAAAGAAAATGATTAAATATATTTTCGGATTAATCATCGTGTTAGCTATTGTGCTAGTTGCAGTCACCGTCGGTGCAAATAATGATCAAGTTATTACGTTCAACTATATTGTCGCACAAAGCCAATTCCAACTTTCTACCTTAGTTGCTATTTTATTCGGCTTAGGACTTATCCTTGGTTGGTTTATTACCGGTTTTTTCTATATCAAACTAAAACTTAAAAATATTGCATTAAATCGTCAGATCAAACGTCAAACCCTACAAATTAATGAATTAACAAATAGCAGAGATAAGGTTTCTCAATAATGCTTGAATTGCTTTTCCTTCTTTTACCTATTGCTGCCGCTTATGGGTGGTATATGGGGCATCGTAGTGCTAAAAAGGATCAGGAGGACATAAGTAATAAACTTTCCCGTGATTATGTAACTGGGGTTAATTTCTTACTAGCTAATCAAACAGATAAAGCAGTTGATTTATTTTTGGATATGCTCCAAAAACAAGAAAGTGAAAATGAAATTAATAGCTCATCACAATTTGAGGCTGAGTTAACACTGGGAAATCTTTTTCGTTCGCGAGGCGAGGTAGATCGTGCATTACGAATTCATCAAGCATTAGATAACAGCCCACATTGTACCTTTGAACAAAAATTGCTTGCTAAACAACAGCTTGCGAAAGATTTTATGGCAGTGGGTTTTTTTGATCGTGCTGAACATCTTTATATTTTAATGGTTGATGAGCCCGAATTTGCTGAGGCGGCACTACAACAACTGGCAATTATTTATCAAAAAACGAAAGAATGGAAAAAAGCCATTAACGTTGCTGAAAAGCTTGCAAAAATCTCTCCTAAAAAGAATCATATCGAATTGGCACACTATTATTGTGAATACGTGCGTAATTTACCCCAAGATAGCAAAGAAAATCCTCAACAGATTTTATTACAAGCCTTAAAGGTTTCTCCTAGTTGTGCTAGGGCATCTATAATGCTTGCTGATTTAGCGATTAAACAAGAAAACTATCAAAGTGCGGTCGATATTTTAGAAAATATTTTGACGCAAAATTCTGATTATATAGGTGAAGTTGTGAGCACCTTGAAATTCTGCTACCAAAAATTAAATCAGTTAGATAATTTTGAGTTATTTCTCATCAAAGCCAATCAAAAAAATCATAATAGTGCAGTATCCTTGATGTTAGCTGATCTTATTGAAGAAAAAGATGGGCTTGCTGCAGCACAACTTAAGCTTTACCAACAGCTCCAACAAAATCCGGCTACGCCTATTTTTCACCGTTTTATTCAATATCAAATTGATGATGCAGAAAATGGAAGAGGGAAGGATAGTTTGATTTTGTTACATAAAATGGTGGGAGAGCGCATTAAACAAACTTTTGATTATCGTTGTAGTAATTGCGGTTATCAAACCCATAAATTAATTTGGTGTTGTCCCTCTTGTCGTCAATGGGAAACGATTAAACCGGTTAGCGCGATTGAACATGATTAGCTGCTAACATTGCTTATCTGTAAGGAGAAATATATGACAAATAAAGTCATCATCGCATTAGATTATGAAAAAGAAGCAGATGCTTTAGCGTTAGTTGATCAGCTTGACCCACAAAATTGTCGTTTAAAAGTCGGGAAAGAAATGTTTACCACTCTTGGAACTAACTTTGTGAAGCAATTACATTCGCGTAATTTTGATGTTTTCCTTGATTTGAAATTTCATGATATTCCGAATACTGTAGCAAGAGCGGTTCGTTCTGCAGCTGATTTAGGCGTTTGGATGGTGGACTTACATGCAAGCGGTGGTTTGCGCATGATGGAGGAAGCGAAAAAAATTCTTGAGCCTTATGGAAAAGATGCGCCGTTATTAATTGGGGTGACCGTGTTAACGAGTATGGAAGATTTGGATTTATTGCAAATTGGCATTAATGCCTCTCCAATGGAACAGGTGATTCGTCTAGCGCATTTGACTCAACGTGCAGGTTTAGATGGCGTGGTATGTTCTCCGCAGGAAGTGGAAATTTTACGTCGTAACTGTGGTGAAAACTTCTTGCTTGTTACACCAGGGATTCGTCCGATTGGCTCTGATTTTGGTGACCAACGTCGTGTGATGACACCAGCTGCTGCCATTCGTTCAGGTTCTGATTATTTGGTCATTGGACGTCCAATTACTCAGGCCGAAAACCCGGCAGAGGTATTGAAAGCGATTAATACTTCTATCGCGTAATTTATTATGACAAATCAATTAGTTTATTCTACTGAAGTAGGACGGATTAAAGCCGATAAACCGCAGGAAGAGATTCCACAAAGTGATGGTATCGTACGAATTCAACTGCAAAAAAGTGGCCGTAAAGGTAATGGTGTGAGCATTATTACTGGGCTTGAATTAGCCGAAAGCGAATTGAAAACCTTAGCTGCGGAACTAAAAAAACGTTGTGGATGTGGTGGTTCAGTAAAAAATTATACCATCGAAATTCAGGGTGAAAAACGTGATTTACTGAAACAGCTGCTGGAACAGAAAGGCTACAAGGTGAAATTAGCTGGGGGATAAAAAAAGTGGGTATTAAACCCACTTTTTTATTTTTAGTGAAAATAACCGATTAGGATCGTGCCTATCAGTAACACAAGCGCCAAGAAGAAAAAGTGCGGTTGATTTTGCAATTGTTTTTTACTGAAGAATTTTGCCGAGAAGACAATATAGCCGATCAATAATACCGTCTTCGCGATAATCCATACCGGTAAGCCGTAGTTAAATATAAATATCATGACAATACCGCTTAAAACCAATAGGGTATCTATTAAGTGCGGTAGAATTTTCAACGATTTGACTGCTCGCCAGTCTTTCTTCGTTAACTGCATAGCACCACGAATAATGAGTAATCCGAGGCTGACGAAGGCACAAATAATGTGCAAATAAACTAAATAAATATCCATTTATCCCCCAATATTTAAGGCAGCAATAGAACATTGCTGCCTTAAAATGATCTTATGTTGTTATTCTTCGGTATTTTCTACCGCACTTTCTTGTTCACCTTCCTCGTCATCGACATCGCAGATACGCTCCAAGCTGACAACGTGCTCATTTTCGCTTGTGCGGATTAAGCGAACACCTTGCGTGTTACGTCCGACGATGCTGACCTCACTGACTCGGGTGCGAACCAATGTACCGGCATCGGTGATTAACATGATTTGGTCTGTATCAACCACTTGGGTTGCCGCAACGACTTTGCCATTACGTTCACTTACCTTAATGGAAATCACCCCTTTGGTATTACGGGATTTGGTCGGATATTCTTCTAACTTCGTCCGTTTGCCGTAGCCGTTCTGTGTTGCGGTGAGAATTTCGCCGTCATTTTTCGGAATGACTAAAGAAACGACTTTATCGATGTTGAGATCTAAGGTTTCTTCGGTGTTGTCATCAGAAACCTCTTCAATTTCAACCGCACTTTCATCGTCATTCGGATCATTGGTTAAGGCAAGTTTGATACCGCGTACCCCTGTGGCCAAACGCCCCATTGCACGGACAGCGGATTCGCTGAAACGTACTACGCGACCTTGGGAAGAGAACAACATGATTTCATTGTTGCCGTCGGTAATATCGACGCCAATCAATTCATCTTCGTCGCGTAAGTTCAGCGCGATGATACCGCTAGAACGTGGACGGCTGAATTCGGTTAACGCGATTTTCTTCACAATACCGCCAGCCGTTGCCATGACGACGAATTTATCTTCCTCGTAAGCGGTCACCGGTAAAATGGCAGTAATACGTTCATTTTCATTGAGCGGTAAAATATTGACGATTGGTCGTCCGCGTGATCCACGGCTGGCTTGCGGAAGTTGATATACTTTCAACCAATATAAGCGTCCACGGCTGGAGAAACAAAGAATGGTGTCATGGGTATTGGCAACCAAGAGTTTCTCAATGAAATCCTCTTCTTTCATTTTGGTCGCGGATTTACCTTTGCCACCGCGGCGTTGTGCTTCGTAATCGCTAATGGGTTGATATTTCACATAGCCTTCGTGAGAAAGCGTCACCACCACATCTTCTTGGGCGATTAAATCTTCTAAATTAATGTCACCGGAAGCGGCGGTAATTTCTGTTCTGCGCGGATCGTTAAATTGTTCGCGGATTTGTTCCAATTCTTCACGAATTACTTCCATTAAGCGTTCTGGACTGCGTAGGATATAGAGCAATTCGCCGATGGCTTCCAATAATTTTTTGTATTCGTCTAGGATTTCGTCATGACCTAAGTTGGTCAATTTTTGTAAACGTAAATCTAAAATGGCTTGGGCTTGGACGTCGGTCAAATAATACAAACCGTCATGGATGCCATATTGTTCGTCTAAATCTTCCGGGCGAGCGGCATCGACACCGGTTGCTGCCAACATCTCTGCAACATGGCCAAGTTGCCATGGACGAGCAAGTAATTCACGTTTGGCGCTTTCCGGGTTTGGTGCTTGACGAATTAGCTCAATAATTGGATCCACATTGGCTAACGCAATAGCAAGACCTTCCAAAATATGGGTGCGTTCACGGGCTTTGCGTAATTCAAAAATGGTACGGCGGGTCACCACTTCGCGGCGGTGTAACACGAATGC
The DNA here is from genome assembly GCA_963515835.1 of uncultured Aggregatibacter sp. Classification (GTDB taxonomy): domain Bacteria; phylum Pseudomonadota; class Gammaproteobacteria; order Enterobacterales; family Pasteurellaceae; genus Aggregatibacter. The sequence goes on along the minus strand of CAUPZK010000021.1, from coordinate 6,737 downwards.
TTCAATGAGCTGTTTTAAATTTAAGAGTTTCGGCTGACCATGGTCTAATGCCACGATATTAATTCCGAAAGTGACCTGCATTTGAGTGAGGGCATACAAGTTGTTTAATACTACTTCACCCACGGCATCGCGCTTGATTTCAATGACGATACGCATACCGTCTTTATCTGATTCATCACGTAAACCGCTAATACCTTCAATTTTTTTCTCTTTGACGAATTCCGCAATTTTTTCGATTAATTTCGCTTTATTAACTTGATACGGAATTTCGTTCACGATGATGCTTTCACGGCCTTTTTCATCGGTTTCAATTTCCGCACGGGCGCGTACATAAATTTTACCGCGACCGGTTTTATAGGCTTCTTCAATGCCTTTACGACCGTTAATCAGTGCAGCTGTTGGGAAATCCGGGCCGGGAATATAACCCATTAATTCATCAATGGTGATATCGTTATTTTCGATATAAGCCAAGCAACCGTCTAATACTTCGCCTAGATTGTGTGGGGGAATATTGGTCGCCATCCCGACAGCAATACCGGAAGAACCGTTGACTAATAAGGCTGGGACTTTGGTTGGTAACACTTCAGGAATTTGTTCAGAACCATCATAGTTTGGCACGAAATTAACGGTTTCTTTATCGAGGTCTGCCAATAATTCGTGGGCGATTTTGGTCATACGGGCCTCCGTATAACGCATCGCCGCTGGCGCATCACCATCTACAGAACCGAAGTTACCTTGACCGTCCACTAACATATAACGCAAGGAGAAAGGTTGTGCCATACGCACCAAGGTATCATATACCGCGCTATCACCGTGTGGGTGGTATTTACCGATGACGTCACCCACAATACGGGCAGATTTACGGTAAGGTTTATTGTAGGCATTGCCCCCTTCGTGCATCGCAAATAACACGCGGCGGTGTACCGGTTTTAAGCCGTCACGTACATCAGGCAAGGCACGTCCTACAATAACGGACATTGCGTAATCGAGGTATGAAGATTTCAGCTCTTCTTCAATACTGACCGGCGTAATATCTTGGACGAAATCAGACATTTAGAACTTCCTAATCATTAAAATTAATGTGAAAAAATTGGCGTGATTATAGCATAACAAGGCATTTTCCCCTAAGGAAAATCTTGTTTTTAGGCGAGAAAAGTGTGATCGGTTTTGATATGTTATTACGAATAAGGCGGTTTAAAGACCGCCTTATTTGTGATTATTTTTTGTTGTTTTCTGGGCATTGATTAATGTCACTACATTTTCCATAAAGATATAGACTATGGCTGGAGAGTTCAATACCGTGCTGTTTACTGATTTCTTTTTGGCGATTTTCAATTAATTCATCATTAAATTCGAACACTTTACCGCAATCAGTACAGATAATATGGTCGTGATGCTGGGTTGGCGCCAACTCAAAAACGGATTTATTTCCTTCAAAGTTATGGCGAATTAAGATTTTGGCTTCATCGAATTGGTTTAAAACACGATATACCGTAGCCAAACCGATATCTGCACCGTTTTCTAATAGCATTTTGTAAACATCTTCCGCAGAAAAATGCTGTTCACTGTGTTTTTGCATTAGAGCAAGAATTGTCAAACGGGGTTCCGTAATTTTTAATCCTGCTTTTTTTAATAATTTGATGTTTTCTTCAGACATAACAGCTCCTTTTTTGCTATTAAGCTAACTCAGCCAAACACATTTCGTCATAAACTTGTGTAACCCATTTGTTGACACGTTCAGACGTTAATTCCGGTTGACGATCTTCATCAATGCATAATCCGACAAATGTATCATCGTCAACTAATGCTTGCGAAGATTCAAAATTGTAACCTTCAGTCGGCCAATGTCCGACAATAATCGCACCGTGTGGTTCGATAATATTACGCACGGTTCCCATGGCGTCGCAGAAATAATCTGCATAATCTTCCTGATCACCGCACCCAAAGATGGCGACAAGTTTATCGGTAAAATCAATTTGCTCTAATGTTGGGAAAAAATCATCCCAGTCACATTGTGCTTCACCGTAGTACCAAGTTGGGATACCAAACAGAAGAAAATCATACGCTTCGATATCTTCTTTGCTGCTTTTTGCAATGTCACGAATATCAACTAATTCGCTACCTAATTGTTTTTGAATCATTTTGGCAATGTTTTCAGTATTGCCTGTATCACTACCATAAAATAAGCCGACAACAGCCATCTTGTTACCTATTTCTTAACGTTAAAATAATCTTGTAAAATTGCTACGATTAGCTCGGAACGATTCACGTTTCGAGTTGATGCTAAATCTTCTAGTTGTTGAACTAAATCCGCATGCAATTTCAATTCGACACGCTTTAATCCACAGGATTTATCACGTTTTAATTGATTGCGCTTATTAATACGGATTTGTTGCTCCCGACTCAGTGGATTGGTTTTCGGACGTCCAACTCTACGAATTTCACTAAATAAATCTAAAGTAATGTAGTCAGAATCTTGTTTTGCCATTTTGTTAACCACTGGCGTGTTTATCACTTGAATAAAGAATTATTCGGAAAGTGATAATGATAAGCCACAACGAAATTTGTTGCGAACTATATCATAGATTCCGCACCAAATGAAATTCTATTTGGATTCATCTGAGCTATTAATTCTATTTAAAAAATGCGTGATTGCACGGATAACAAATTGCGGTTTTTCCGCATGAACCCAATGTCCGCTACCGTTAATAGTAAAGGAGGCCGCGTGTGGGCATTGGGATAAAATCAGGTCGGTGTATTCGGTTAAAATGTAGGAGGAATTGCCGCCTTTAATAAACAAGCAGGGCTGTGTGATGTGGCGTGATTCCCAGCCCATTAAGTAAGGGTAATTGTGTTTAAGTGCGGTCAAATTAAAGCGAAAATAATCGTCACTTGAGGCATCAAAGGATTTCAACATAAATTGTTGTACGCTTTCATCGCGAATATGCTGCGATAAAATGGGTTTAGCCTCTTGACGGGTATGGGGTTGAGCATTTTTTACAGCAAATAAACCGTTAAATACGTCATCGTGCCCATGTTCGCCATAAGCGACAGGTGCAATATCAATCACGACTAAGCCTTTGACGAATTTAGGGTAATTTGCGGCACAAACCATAGCGGTTTTTCCACCCATGGAATGCCCGACTAAAATCACTTCATGAATGCCCAAAGAATGAATCACGTCAACTACATCTTTCGCCATTAAATCATAATTCATGTCTTCGCTATGAAAACTCAAGCCGTGATTACGTAAATCCATCCGTAAAATAGAATAATCATCACTAAAGGCGCGAGCGATGATGCCCAAGTTATTCATATCGCCGAATAAACCATGAATGAACACCAAAACAGGTTTGTTAATTGCTTGTTTTAATTCATTAAATTGAAAATTGAGTAATTTTTCCATCGGCTAAATTTGGGGCTAGAGAATTTGCTAATAGCTCGCTATAATGTGCGAAAAGCTTAAATAGATCAAGCAAGTGGAGAAAGAAAATGAAAATTATCGAAGTGGACGAAGAGCTTTATCAATACATTGCCGGCAACACGCAATCTATTGGCGAAAGTGCATCGGATATTTTACGCCGTTTATTAAATCTTTCTCCGCGCAATGCTTATTTTAGTCTTCCGGAAAGTCAATCGACGACGGTCACTACGTCTTCCAATGAGCCAATTCAGATAGCGGAACAACCACCTGTTTTCGAAGAAGAAATTAACAAGCCGGTGATTAAAAAGCAATCCGATGAGGTTATGCAGAAAACCATCACAAAATTAGAAGCGTTACTCAACTCAGAAGCATTTAAACAAGAAAATAAAGCGGTCATTCGTTTCTTAAATATTCTGACAATTTTATATCGCACCAACCCGGAAGGGTTTGCCCTCGCCACCGAGTCATTGCAAGGGCGTACGCGCGTTTATTTTGCCCGTGATGAAGGCACCTTGTTAATGGCAGGAAATCACACGAAACCGAAACAAATTCCGGATACGCCGTATTGGGTGATCACAAATACTAACAGCGGTCGTAAAATGCTTATGTTGGAAGGCGCGATGCAGTCTATGCATTTGCCGGAATACTTAATTGATCAAGTGCGGTCATTTTTTACGGCAAATTAATGCTTATGGCACTGGGTCAGCAATTTGCACAATCTCCTTTATTTTCTAAGCGAATCGCCTTGCAAGTTTTGCAAGGCGACGCTTTTACATGGCCGCAACTCCTCGAAAAAACACAGCAAATCTCCACGTATTTACAACATCTTGGTGTGAAGCCACAAAATGGCATCGCATTGTGTGGGAAAAATCGCCTAGAACTGGTGTTATTTTATTTATCGGCGATTCAAATCGGTGCCCGCGTTTTAATGCTCAACCCCATGTTTCCACTGGAAAAACGTATTGCATTTTGCCAAGCCTATAATGCAGATTTTTTCTTTACCTCAGATCAGGCGGAATGTGCTACAGAACAACAAAAGTGCGGTCAGATTTTTAAGTGTTTTTTCACCTTTTCGGATGCCATAAAGCAGGCTGAGAAAATCGACGCTTTCGGTGATTTTTTCGTTAATTTGACGCAACCGGCTACTATGACGCTCACATCCGGTTCCACGGGCTTGCCAAAAGCGGTTGTGCATAATGTGCAAGCACATTTGGATAATGCACAAGGCGTATGTAATTTAATGCAATTTGGCGCAATAGATTCTTGGTTGCTTTCATTGCCGTTGTATCACGTCTCCGGGCAAGGCATTGTATGGCGTTGGTTGACGACTGGGGCTACGTTGGTGTTACCCGGTGAGGATTTTTACGCGGCAGTCAATCAGGTGACTCATGTATCCTTAGTGCCAACGCAAGTGCAACGCTGGTTATCGTATTTGCAGGAAAATCCCTCAACGAGACAAACACGTGCGGTATTGCTTGGCGGGGCACATATTCCGTTAGCACTGACGCAAGCGTTACACCGCTTAGGCGTGAAAAGTTATTCCGGTTATGGCATGACAGAAATGGCTTCAACGGTGTTTGCTAAACAAAGTGATGAAAAAAACGGGGTAGGGCAGCCCTTGGCCGGGCGTGAATACTGTTTGCATAATGAGGAAATTTGGCTGCGCGGTGCAGGCTTGGCATTAGGTTATTGGCAACAGGGCCGCATTATTTCTCTTCTTAATGAACAAGGTTGGTTTGCTACAAAAGACAAAGGCGTATGGCACGATGGCGAACTTGTGATTTCAGGGCGAATTGATAATATGTTTATTTCCGGTGGAGAAAATATTCAGCCGGAAGAAATTGAAAAACTGATTTTACAATCTGATTTAGTCAAACAGGTTTTTGTGTTGCCCATTCCTGATTCAGAATTCGGCCAACGACCGGTAGCCATTGTGGAATGGCGAGAGCTCACTAAAAGTGCGGTGGAAAATCTGAAGGTATTTTTACAGGGGCGATTGGAACGTTTTAAACAACCCGTTGCCTATTATGAATTGCCGTTAAATTTAAGCGACGGCGCAATCAAAGTTTCTCGGAAAACGTTAGCAAGCTGGCTAGCGAAACAATTAGGATAAATATGAAAATAAATGCGTTTTTAACCGCACTTTGTGCTGCCTTATTTTTGAACATGGCGGTCTCACACAGTGCCTTTGCCGATCAAAATACCCAGTCTTTGCCAACCGAAAAAAGCCTCAAGGCGGATCTTGCTACGGCACAAAAAATGCCGGATGGCGATGAAAAGCAAACCTTGGTCACAGATATTCAAACCTCTTTGGATCTCTTGCAACAAATTCAAGCCCAGCAAAAGACCAATGAGACGCTACAAGCTACCTTGAATGGCGCAGATGCTGAAATTCAAAAAAATAGTGCTGAGTTACAAACGCTGAAAAAGCAATTGGATACGGCAAAAGCGGCAGATTATCAATCTCGTCGCTTAGCGGATCTACAGGCTCAGGTTGAGAAATTAACCCAACAACAACAGGAAACACAATCGGCGTTAGGGACCGTGAACAGCCAATTGGCGGGGCAAAGCGCCGTATCTGAGCGAGCGCAGGCGACACTAACCTCCAATTTAAAACGCACGCAAGAGCTGAACAAAAAGCTGAGCGAGAGCACGACCTCAGAGACATTGAAACAGCAGTATCAGTTAGAATCGCAACTGATTGATTTAAAAAATAATTACAATCAAATTCTACTGAAAAACAGCGATCAGTTGACGGTGTTATACCAAAGCCGCTATGACTTATTAAACGCCCGTGCGCAAGTGCAACAGCAACAAATTTCCGCAATGCAAGAGGCGATTAATCAACAGCATTTGGCACAAACACAAAATCAAGTTGATCAAGTACAGCAACAAAGCCAAAGTGCGGTTAAAAATAATTACATTCAGAAAGAGTTGGAGCGTAATGCGCAACTGAGCCAATTTTTGTTGGAGCAAACGGAAAAAACCAACACCTTAACGCAAGATGAATTGCGTATGCGTAGCGTGTTAGACAGCTTAACGCAAACGCAGCGCACCATTGATGAACAAATTAGTGCGTTACAAGGCACCTTGGTGCTATCACGGATCATCCAACAGCAAAAACAAAAATTACCGACAAACTTGAATATCCAAGGTCTATCAAAACAAATTGCGGATTTGCGTGTGCAAATTTTTGACATGACCCAACGCCGCAATGAGCTTTATGATTTGGAAGCGTATTTAGCGAAAGTGCAAGCCGAGCAGAACCAAACCTTTACGGCAGAAGAAAAAGCACAGCTCACCAATTTGTTGA
>CAUPZK010000020.1:0-41911 GCA_963515835.1 uncultured Aggregatibacter sp. | reverse complement strand
CAGGGGTTTTTGCTTTGGGGGGATGGAAAAATAGAAAGCAAAGCGGAATATTTTAAATTAGAACCTAATTTACGTTGAGAGATCTTGTGTTTTTTCATACAATTTAGCGAATTTTACTTTAAAGGAGAAGCAGATGTACTTTAATAAAATTAAAGCTGAACTTACTGAAGCGGCAGATGTATTAAATAAATTTTTAGCCGACGAGAATAATATCAAATTAATCCAAAAAGCAGCATTATTGATTTCAGAGAGTTTTAAACAGGGTGGTAAAGTGCTGTCTTGCGGTAACGGAGGTTCTCATTGTGATGCGATGCATTTTGCTGAAGAATTAACGGGGCGTTATCGTGAAAATCGCCCCGGTTATCCGGCAATTGCTATTGCCGATGTTAGCCATTTAAGCTGCGTGAGTAATGATTTTGGCTATGATTATGTGTTTTCGCGTTATGTGGAAGCGGTAGGACAAAAAGGTGATGTTTTATTCGGTTTGTCTACTTCAGGAAATTCCAAAAATGTGCTTAATGCTATTGAAGCAGCAAAAGCGAAAGGAATGAAAGTCATTGCCCTAACGGGTAAAGATGGCGGTAAAATGGCAGGAATTGCCGATGTAGAAATTCGCGTGCCACATTTCGGTTATGCCGATCGCATTCAGGAAATCCACATTAAAGTTATTCATATTTTAATGATGTTAATTGAATTTGAAATGGCAAAAGCGGAATAAGGTATTCACGTATAAAGTGCAGTCAAAAAACAAGAGGGTTTTTGACCGCACTTTTTTCTTAAAGGGGTATTATGCCTAGATTATTGTTGGTTGTCTTGTTATGTTCTTTTGCCGGTTCGGCATTAGCATTGTTTCCGGTACGGACAGATTGGGAGCAAAATCATTTACAGGGTAAGGTAAAATCGGTGGAGTCTTATTCCGAAGATAATCCCGAAGCCATAGAAGAAGGCGATCCGCTTACGAATTATAAAAAGTCTTTTTATAATGCGCAGGGCTTTTTAGTCAAAGAGGAAGAGCGGGATACTGAAGAGAGTTATAACCAAAGTACGCGGTTTCATACGTATTACTATGATGATAAAAATCGTTTGATAGAGCGGAATAGCGAAGAGGTGGTGCTCTCTACCGAGAATAAAGATGATACTGCTCCATCTTATTTTGGAGCGCTCTATCAATATCAGGAAAATGACGATGGGACGGGGATACAGAAAGAGTTTATTTATGTCTATAAAAAACCGACGTCACCGGATTCGGAAAATGGGCATCATCAAATGATTTATGATGCGAAAGGCAATTTGTTGAAAGATCAAATGTATTATCCTAAAATCCATAGTGCCAATCAGATTTTGACCTATTTTTATGATGATGCGCGATTAAGCAAAGTTTGCGACATAAGTGAGAAAGAGAAAATTGAAGATTGCGAGACGTATCGTTATTTTGATGATGGTTCTTTTGTTAAAAATGGTTCATTTAATGATCTTAGGGTAGAAATCACCTATGATAAAAATCATCATGAAATCAAGCGTCACTTTATTGATAAGGATGGTCGTGTGTCTAATGAGAGCTACAAGACTAAACACCGATTCGATGAACAGGGCAATGTGATTGAAAGTGTCATGTATAATGAGAAAGGTGAGTGGGTAACCAAGACGATCTATAAATATGAGTATTATTAACTTAACGCGCAGTCATTTTCTTATATATTTTTTAAAATCCCAATGTTATTTGGGATTTTTTAATACTTTGAGTTGCATAATTATTCATAAAAGCATAATATGTTTTCAACTTAACCGTAATTTGATGTAAGAGTATAAGTAACAATGACAATTAGTGTTAAAAATCTGAATTTTTTTTATGGCGCCAATCAAGCCTTATTTAATATTAACTTAACCGCCAATGATGGTGATGTAGTGGTATTACTGGGGCCTAGTGGTGCAGGCAAAAGTACGTTGATTCGAACATTAAATTTACTAGAAGTGCCACAATCGGGTAAATTGAGTATTGCCAATAATCAGTTTGATTTGTCTTCAGATAATGACCCGAAACAACTTCGTCAGTTACGCCGTGATGTAGGCATGGTGTTTCAACAATATAATTTATGGCCGCATATGACGGTGTTACAGAATCTTATTGAAGCACCAATGAAAATTCTTGGTGTAAGTGAGCCAGAGGCTAAACAACAAGCTTTGGAGTTGTTGCAACGTTTACGTTTAGAGGAGTTTGCTGAGAGATTTCCGTTGCACTTGTCCGGCGGTCAACAGCAGCGGGTGGCGATTGCACGAGCTTTAATGATGAAACCGCAAGTATTGTTATTTGACGAACCAACCGCTGCATTAGATCCAGAAATTACGGCTCAGATCGTTTCTATTATTGAAGAATTACAACAAACCGGAATTACGCAAGTTATTGTTACTCATGAAGTAAATGTAGCGAAAAAAGTAGCGACCAAAGTGGTTTATATGGAACAGGGGCGTATCATCGAAATGGGCGATAAGACTTGTTTTGATAAACCTCAGACGGAGCAGTTTAAACAATATTTATCACACAATATCTAATCTTGAAGGAGAATATTATGAAAAAATTATTATTAAGTGCAATTTTATTAGGCTCTGCAGTAGCGGCCTACGCGCAGGATTTAACTTTTGCTATGGAACCAAGTTATCCACCGTTTGAGTCGACTAATGAAAAAGGTGAAATTATCGGTTTTGATGTGGATATTGCCAACGCTATCTGTAAAGAAATTCAAGCTATCTGCCATTTTAAAGGCGAGGCATTTGATTCTTTGATTACTAATTTAAGATCAAAACGTTTTGATGCTGTTATTTCTGCAATGGATATTACCGAGGCTCGTGGTAAACAAGTATTATTCTCTGACCCATACTACGACAGCACAGCCAGCTATGTTGCATTAAAAGGCAAAGCTACTTTAGAAAATGCGAAAAATGTTGGTGTACAAAATGGGACGACCTATCAGCAATATACAGTAGCGGAAACAAAACAATACAGCGTGAAATCCTATGCTAGCTTACAAGATGCGGTACTGGATCTAAAAAATGGACGTATTGATATTATCTTCGGTGATACAGCAGTGCTTGCAGATATGATTTCCAAAGAAGATAACATTCAGTTTGTCGGCGATAAGGTGAATAACAAAAAATATTTTGGTAATGGTTTTGGTATCGCACTAAATAAATCTAATAAAGAATTAGCAGAAAGCTTCAATAAAGGTTTAGCGGCAATTAAAGCGAATGGCGAATATCAAAAAATCTATGATAAATGGATGACCAAATAATTCTATGTTTTCTGATTATTTTTCTTTAATGGTGACCGCGGCCCTGATGACCTTAGGGCTTGCGGTTTGTTCGTTAGTGTTAGGGCTTTTTTTAGGCATGCTATTTGCCGTGTTAGAAGCTAATCGTTTCGTTGGTAAACCCACAGCGGTGCTGGTTGCTTTATTGCGGGGCTTACCGGAAATTTTGGTTGTATTGCTGGTTTATTTTGGTTCTAGCGAATTGGTTGAACTGCTCACTGGTGAATACATTGAGTTCGGTGCATTTGGTTGCGGCGTGTTCGCATTGTCCTTAATTTTTGCAGCCTATGCTTCACAAACACTCCGTGGCGCTATTCAGGCGATTGCTAAAGGTCAGTGGGAGTCTGGAACAGCATTAGGATTGAGTAAAGGCTACACTTTCCTTCGTATTATAATGCCACAAGTGTGGCGTCATGCATTGCCGGGATTGAGTAATCAATGGTTGGTGTTATTGAAAGACACGGCGTTGATTTCTTTAATTGGTGTAGATGATCTGATGCGTCAAGCACAGCTGATTAATACGAATACACACCAACCTTTCACTTGGTATGGTATTGCCGCGTTGGTCTATCTTTTAGTGACATTAGTGAGCCAACTCGGTATTCGTAAATTAGAACTGCGTTTCACTCGTTTTGAAAGGGAAGTGTAATTATGTTTCAAGAATATTTAAGCGTGATTGCACAAGGTATTCCTACCAGCTTGCTATTAACTGTTGTGTCATTGTTGATTGCCTTTAGTCTGGCTTTGTTGTTTACCATACTACTTTCTATCGGTAATAAAGTGGTGAAAAGTGCGGTCAATTTATATCTTACTTTATTTACCGGCACCCCTTTATTGGTACAGTTTTTCCTGATTTATGCAGGGCCGGCGCAATTTCAATGGATTGTGGACAGCCCGTTGTGGCTGCTGTTTTCCAATGCTTGGTTTTGTGCTGCGTTAGCATTGGCGTTAAATAGTGCGGCCTATTCTACCCAATTATTTCATGGCGCAGTGAAAGCAATTTCTAAAGGCCAATGGGAAAGTTGTGAAGCGCTTGGGCTAAGCCGTTTGCAAACCTTGAAAATTTTACTTCCATATGCATTAAAACGCGCTTTACCTTCGTACTCTAATGAGATCATTTTAGTGTTTAAAGGAACGGCGCTCGCTTCCACGATCACTATCATGGACATCATGGGCTATGCTCGCCAGCTTTACGGCACAGAATATGATGCGCTCACCATTTATGGCATTGCCGGTGGTATTTATCTCGTAATTACGGGGATCGCAACGTTGTTATTACGCAAGTTGGAAAACAAAGTGCTTGCTTTTGAACGGTTGGATATGCCTAGTTAGAAGTAAGTGCGGTTATTTTTTCGAATGTTTTTAAATCCCAAATTTCTTTGGGATTTTTTATATGGAATAAATGGTTGGCTACCATGAAAATCAATGGTGAATATCAGAAAATTTATGATAAATAAGTAGCAAAATAATGATTAATAAAATGAAAAATGGGCAATGTATTGCCCATTTTTTTATGCATGGTTTGTTATCCAGCTTGCTACGAGCAAGACCACCGCAAAAATTGCGCCCCAAACTAAGTGTAGCTTTACGCTCTTGCGATTAATTTCTTCATTCTGTAAACGGCGCTCTTCCAGTTTTTTCTTGTAAGCTTCAAGATTCTCCGGTTTAAAGGAAAAACCGCAGTTTGGGCAGTATTCTGCACTTTCGCTGATTTTTTTACGGCATTCCGGGCAACGGTGTAACATGGCTTCTCCGGTGAGATTAAATTTTGAGAAAAACACAATGTAGTAATTTTTGTTTAAAACGCAAGAAATTTATACCGCACTTTTTAGTTCAATTTAAAAATGTGATTGATATCACATTTTGTAAAGATATTCTGAATCGATAGATTGTCGTTTATTTACTTCATAGTGACGGAGGCCTAAAATAGCGCGACTTTACTCATATAGGAGTAATAGTTAAGTATTAACTCAAACACGTTATGTGTTCTTTCCATAGGATTTTCATATGTTGTGGTTCTTTTTCTGTATTCTGATGTTGATTTTAGGTTATGCAATTTATGGCAAAATTATTGAAAAAATCTTTGTCATTAATCCTAAACGTCAAACACCAGCTTATCAACTTAATGATGGCGTGGACTATATGCCCATGTCTAAAACTAAAATTTGGTTAATCCAATTATTAAACATTGCAGGTACCGGTCCTATTTTTGGTCCGATTCTTGGTGCGTTATACGGACCTGTTGCTATGTTATGGATTGTAATTGGGTGTATTTTTGCCGGTGCAGTGCATGACTATTTCTGCGGGATGTTAAGTATTCGTCATGGTGGCGCAACCATGCCTTATTTGGCAGGGAAGTTTTTAGGCCGTCCGGTTAAAGCCTTTATTAACGTTTTGGCTCTTGTTCTCCTTTTATTGGTTGGCGTGGTCTTCGTTGCAAGCCCGGCGCAATTAATGGGTACAATTACCATGGATATCATGGGAGCATCTCAAGGTGCATTACAATTAGGTGATGCCGAAGCCGTTCACCATGCGGTTGAAGCCGGCGGTTTGACTGTTTGGGGAATGGATAAAGCTACAGTGGTTTCTGTATGGACAGCGATTATTTTTGCTTACTATATTCTTGCAACTTTGTTACCAATTGACAAAATTATCGGCCGTATTTACCCACTCTTTGGTGCGTTATTACTCTTTATGTCAGTAGGTATGGTGTACGGTTTAGTGTCTGCGCATTTCAGTGCGGTAGACCCTATTGAATTCTTCCGTACTGTTGATGCAGATGGTCAAGGCTTAACTTGGGATAAATTTACACAAAACTTCCAAGTAAAAGGCGATGTGCCGATTTGGCCATTATTGTTCTTAACCATTTCTTGTGGCGCATTATCCGGTTTCCACGCAACACAAACTCCGTTAATGGCACGTTGTGCGGAAAATGAAAAAGAAGGTCGTTTCATTTTCTACGGTGCGATGATTGCTGAAGGTATTATTGCATTAGTATGGTGTATGGTTGGTCTTGCATTCTATGAGAACCCGCAAGCGTTACAAGATGCTATCGCCGCAGGCTCCCCGTCTAAAGTAGTATATGACAGTTCATTACACTTCTTAGGTTTCGTAGGAGGAATTTTTGCGGTGTTAGGCGTGGTTGTATTACCAATTACGTCTGGTGATACCGCATTCCGTGCAGCCCGTTTGCAATTAGCGGAGATTTTCAACATTGATCAACGTTCATTGACAAAACGTTTGTTCATTGCTGTGCCATTGTTCGTATTAGGCTACTTTGTTTCAACCATTGACTTCAGTGTGTTATGGCGTTACTTCACTTGGGCGAACCAAATGACGGCAATGGTGATGTTATGGACAGCGGCAGCTTATTTATACCGCTATCATAAATTCCACTGGGTGGCGTCTATCCCGGCATGGTTTATCACCACTGTTTGTGCAACCTACTTGTATTACAACAAAATCGGTTTCGGTTTAGATTATCAATTGTCAGTTTATCTAGGCTTTGCAACCACGGTTGTCTGCGTTGTGCTATTCTTTGCTTTGGTTAAACGTTCCAGTGATGCTGATCCTGAATCTTTAGTAGATAACTTTGCAAAATAGCAAAAATATTGACCGTACTTTTAGCGGTGAAAACTAAAACAAAATACCCTGTTAATGACGATTAACAGGGTATTTTTTATCCTATGATTCCCTTCATCTCTAAATGCACATTGAACTTAAAAATACATAAAACTTTCCCTAGTACATCTTATTAAATTGCTTGCAACTTATACACACAAATAATAAAATTAATAAAAGTGGTAAAAAGTGTTTTTTTGTGGAAAATTTTAGGCATGGATGCCTGAATTAAAATAAATAGAACAACTAAGGTGAGAAAAAATGTTTCGTGGTGCGGCAACGATTAATCTGGATGTAAAGGGAAGAATTTCTATTCCTACCCGTTATCGTGCCGAGCTTTTGGAGCAGAGTCAGGGGCAAATGGTTTGTACCGTCGATATTCGTCAACCTTGTTTATTGCTTTATCCGTTAAAAGAATGGGAAATTATTGAGCAAAAACTGCTTGGGCTTTCTAATTTTGATCCACTACAACGTACTTTACAACGAGTGATGCTGGGTTATGCCACAGAGTGTGAATTGGATAGTGTAGGACGAATTTTAATTAGCGGTCCTTTACGCCAGCACGCTAAATTAGAAAAATCCATCATGCTTGTTGGTCAATTAAATAAATTTGAAATTTGGAGCGAGGCTGAGTGGCAGGCTCAAATTGAAAAAGACATGGCATTAGGTGCAACAGATAGTTTCGCACTGTCAGAAGAATTAAAAACGCTGTCATTATAAGAGTAAAACTCACCGAACAGCGGCACTAGCAAAAGATAAGCGGCAATTATGCCGCTCTATCTTATCTTTAAATTATATTTTTATTTTTACATATCACCGGTAATAATTTATGAGTCATTTAAATGCATTTTCATCAGCTGAACATGCGACAGTTTTATTACATGAAACCGTTGATGGCTTGGCCTTAAAAGAAAGCGGCATTTATATTGATGGTACGTTTGGTCGCGGAGGGCATTCCCGATTAATCCTTTCTAAGCTATCGGCTAGCGGTAGATTAATTGCCATTGACCGAGATCCTAAAGCCGTAGCTGAGGCTCAAAAAATTCAAGATCCACGATTTCATATCGAACACAGCGCATTTTCAGATATTTTACTTATTTGTGAGAAGTTAAATTTAGTCGGCAAGATTGACGGTATTTTGCTTGATCTCGGTGTGTCATCTCCGCAATTGGATGATGCTGAGCGCGGTTTTAGTTTTATGAAAGATGGTCCATTAGATATGCGAATGGATGATAGCAAAGGCATGTCCGCAGCGGAATGGTTACAACATGTTTCTGAACAAGATTTGGCGTGGGTCTTAAAAACGTTTGGTGAAGAGCGATTTGCAAAGAAAATTGCCTCAGCCATCGTGAATTACAATAAAAGTGCGGTGCAAAATGGCGGTAAATATTTAACGCGTACGTTACAACTCGCTGAATTAATTGCACAGGCTGTGCCATTTAAAGATAAACATAAACATCCTGCTACTCGAAGTTTTCAGGCGATCCGTATTTTTATTAATTCAGAGTTAGATGAGCTGGAAAAGGTCTTGCAGTCAGCATTAACTGTGTTAGCGCCGAGAGGGCGTTTATCGATTATAAGTTTCCATTCGTTGGAAGATCGCATGGTGAAACATTTTATGCGTAAGCAAAGCCAAGGCGATGATATTCCGAAAGGTTTACCATTACGTGAAGACCAAATTCAACGTAATCAAACCTTAAAAGTGATTGGCAAAGCAATTATGCCAAGTGATGAGGAAATTGCCAAAAACCCAAGAGCACGTAGCGCTGTGTTAAGAATTGCGGAGAGATTAAGTTAATGTTAGAAAATAACGATAGATTCCCTTTGCGAAACATTATTCTTGAAGATTTATTTACGTCAAATAAATTGGTATTGATTTTATTACTAGCGATTACGTTAAGTGCATTAGGGACGGTTTGGCTTACTCATCAAACGCGTGGATTAGTGGCAGAGAAAGGAGATTTGATTCTACAATATCAAGCGCTTGAAAATGAATATCTTAATTTAAGATTAGAAGAAGCAACCCTCAGCGATAATACACGTATAGAAGCTATTGCTAAGCAATTCGGCATGCAACGAGCAACCCCAGAACAAGAAGTTGTTATTCTTGAATAAACGCGGAAATCACAAATATGGTTAAATTTAATAAATCAATTAAGCCGATACAAGCGAAAAAGAATAACCCTAAACCATCGGCACAAAATACTTCTTCGGTAAAACCGAATAAACCTAAAATGGTTTATGAAAGAAGTTTCTTAAAAGGGCGTTATTTGTGGGCGTTAACCAGTGTTTTCTTCGGCTTGATGGCATTGGTTGCGCAAGCGGCTTATATGCAAATCATCAATGCTGACTCTTTGATAGGGGAGGCCGATAAACGTTCTCTACGCACACAAGAAATTCAATTTGTGCGTGGTTCTATTTTAGATCGTAATGGTCAACTGTTATCGGTGAGTGTGCCGATGTATTCTGTAGTGGCAGATCCAAAATTTATTTTTGATGAAAATTCATTAAAAGATAAAGAGCGCTGGCAAAAATTGGCGGAAGCGCTAGGGATTTCTTATAGCAATTTGGTTAAACGCGTTGAAAAAGATCCGAAATCCCGTTTTGTCTATTTATCTCGTCAAATTTCACCAACGCTTGCGCAGTATGTTAAAGAGTTAAAAATTACCGGCATTATTCTAAAAATGGAAGCGCGCCGCTTTTATCCTCGCGTGGAAGAAGCCGCCCATTTGATTGGTTATACCAATATTGATGGCACAGGTATTGAGGGCATTGAAAAAAGCTTCGATTCCATGTTGGTGGGTAAATCCGGTTCCATGACATATCGTAAAGATAGATTCGGCAACATTGTCGAAAATATTTCCGATGTGAAGAAATATGATGCGCAAGACGTGATCTTGAGTATTGATGAAAAATTACAATCCATGGTTTACCGTGAAATTAAGAAAGCCGTTGCCGAGAATAAAGCGGAATCCGGTACGGCGGTATTGGTGGACGTGCGCACCGGTGAAGTTTTAGCAATGGCAAATGCCCCTTCTTATAACCCGAATAATCGTGTGGGAGTAAAATCCGAGTTAATGCGTAACCGCGCGATTACTGATACCTTTGAGCCGGGTTCTACGGTAAAACCGTTCGTGGTTTTAACCGCACTTCAACGTGGCGTAGTACGTCGTGATGAAATTATTAATACCGGCCCGTTAATCTTGAACGGCCATGAAGTCAAAGACGTGGCACCACGTGATCAGTTAAGTTTAGATGGCATTTTAGAAAACTCCAGTAACCGCGGTGTGAGCCGTTTAGCGTTACGTATGCCACCGAGTGCCTTAATGGAAACCTATCAAAATGCCGGTTTAGGTAAGCCGACAGATCTAGGTTTGATTGGCGAACAATCCGGTTTGTTGAATGCTAACCGTGCTCGTTGGTCTGATATTGAGCGTGCTAACGTAGCCTATGGTTATGGTTTGAATGCAACGCCATTACAAATTGCTCGTGCTTATGTCACTTTAGGTAGCTTTGGTATTTATCGTCCGCTTTCTATTACTAAAGTGGATCCACCAGTCGTGGGACAACGTGTGTTCTCTGAAAAAATTACACGTGAAGTCGTCAACATGATGGAAAAAGTCGCGATTAAAAATGGCCGTGCGATGGTTGAAGGCTATCGTGTCGGGATTAAAACCGGTACGGCGAAGAAATTGGAAAATGGTCGCTATGTAGATAAATATGTGGCTTATACCGCAGGTATCGCACCAATTACCGACCCACGTTATGCGTTGGTGGTGCTGATTAATGATCCGAAAGCAGGGCAGTACTATGGTGGGGCAATTTCCGCACCGGTATTTTCCAGCATCATGAGCTATGCGTTGCGTAGCAACAATGTACCGCCGGATGGCGTTGAAACGGATAAAACAACAAAACGCACTGTTCGTTTGAGTAGCAAAAAGTCAAGTGAAGTCAATTAAATTAGACATAAAGTGCGGTGCGTAAATAAAGCGTTTTTCACTCATTCATTGAGAAAACATTATGTATCGATTAACTCATCTTCTCGGGATTCACATAGCAGAAAATGTGAATCTCACCGAAATGACATTAGACAGTCGAACTGCAAAGGCCGGCTGTCTTTTTGTTGCAATTAAAGGACATCAAACCGACGGTCGCCAATATATTCCGCAAGCGTTGCAAAATGGTGCAAGTGCGGTCATTTTTGAGGCTGATTCTGAGGCGCAACATCTTCAGGTGCGCTACGAAAAACAGGTTCCGCTCATTGCGTTTTACCGTTTAAGCGAGCATTTATCCCATCTTGCGGATGTGTTTTATGGACAACCTTCCAAGCGTTTAACCTTGGTTGGGGTTACCGGTACCAACGGAAAAACGACAACCGCGCAATTATTGGCTCAGTGGACACAGATTTTAGGGCATACCAGCGCCGTAATGGGCACTATTGGTAATGGACTATATGGTCGAGTTAAAGAAGCAACCAATACCACAGGATCCGCCATAGAAATTCAAGCATCACTGGCGGAGTTTGTCGCACAAGGCGCAGATTTTGCGGCGATTGAAGTGTCCTCTCACGGTTTGGTACAACATCGTGTAGAGGCGATACATTTCAGTGCCGCGGTGTTCACAAATTTAAGCCGCGATCATCTGGATTACCATCACACGATGGAAAATTATGCCGCGGCGAAAAAACGTTTATTCCGCGAATTGGATGTTCGCCACCACATCATTGATGCAGATGATCCCGTTGGGGCAGCCTGGTTAGCCGACATGCCGGGAGCGGTTGCGGTCAGTAGCAATGCGGATTTTGTGCCACAACAAGCCAAATGGTTGAAAGCGGTAAACGTCACCTTTAATCACAAAGGCGCTAGCATTCAATTTGAATCTTCTTGGGGCAATGGCGAGTTACAAAGCGCGCTTATTGGTGCCTTTAACGTCAGTAATTTATTGTTGGTCATGGCAACCTTGTTAGCGCTTGGTTATGACTTAGCCGAACTCCTTCGTAGTGCACATCAATTAACCGGCGTATGCGGGCGAATGGAAATGTTGCACGCTCCCCATAAACCGACTGTAATCGTGGATTATGCTCATACACCAGATGCGTTGGAGAAAGCGTTACAGGCAGCACGGTTACATTGTCATGGTAAGCTTTGGTGTATTTTCGGTTGCGGTGGCGATCGTGATAGTGGTAAACGTCCGCTGATGGCGAAAATTGCCGAACAGTTGGCGGATAAGGTGATTGCGACGGATGATAATCCGCGTACCGAAGATCATACGCAAATTATGGCGGATATTTTGACAGGGTTTATTCATCCGCAAGCCGTGCAAGTGATCCACCAACGGGAAGAGGCCATTGCCACTGCGATTCAAAGTGCGGTGGAAAATGACGTAATTTTAATTGCCGGCAAAGGGCATGAAGACTATCAAATTATTGGCAAAACGAAGCATCATTTTTCCGATCAGGAAGTTGCCCGCCATTATTTATCTCAGTAACGAAAACTATGATTACATTATCTCTCTCTCAAATCGCCTCCATTTTAGAGGCACAACTTATCGGTGATGGCAACGTGACTGTTGAAAACGTGAGTACAGACAGCCGTAAAGCCGTCAACAAAGGGTTGTTTTTTGCGTTGAAAGGCGAAAATTTTGATGCACATGACTACGTTATGAAAGCGGCTGAACAAGGTTGTGTTGCCGCCGTGGTTGAACATCCAACAGACGGCAATATTGTCCAATTAATTGTGAAAGACAGCCGTCTTGCCTTAGGGCAGCTTGCCAAGTGGTTGCGTGAAAAAATCAATCCGAAAGTGGTGGCGATGACGGGGTCTTCGGGCAAAACCACGGTAAAAGAAATGACGGCGGCTATCTTGCAACAAAGTGCGGTGGATTTTGATGACGTTTTATTTACCCAAGGCAATTTTAATAACGACATCGGTGTTCCGCTAACGTTATTACGTTTAACTGAAAAACATAAATTTGCAGTGATTGAACTTGGCGCCAATCATATTGGTGAAATCGCCTATACCACCGCCTTGGCGCAGCCCGATGTGGCGTTAGTCAATAATGTCATGGCAGCCCATTTGGAAGGTTTTGGTTCACTTGAGGGCGTTGCCACCGCCAAAGGTGAAATTTTCCGCGGATTAACCCATCATGGCGTTGCTATTATTAACAAGGCACATAACTATTCACAAAAATGGCAGGCAGATATTGGTGAACATTCGGTGCAATATTTTGCTTACGATGATCCGCAAGCCGATTATTATGCTGAAAACATCGTATTTTCCGAACAAGGGGCGGCTTTCGTCTTACACACGCCACAAGGTAATGTGCAGATTCAGTCACCGTATTTAGGCGAGCACAACGTATCAAATGCTTTAGCCGCGACGGCGCTGGCAATGAATGTAGGTGCGACGCTAGCACAGGTCAAAAAAGGGTTGGAAACGCCATCGTTGGTGAAAGGGCGTTTGTTCCCGATTGTCCCTTGTAAAAATCTTTTGCTCCTCGATGATAGCTATAATGCGAACGTAGGCTCCATGAAATCAGCGATTTCTGTGTTGCAAAAATATTCGGCATTTCGCGTCTTTGTTGTTGGTGATATGGCAGAATTAGGCGATAATACACCGCTTTGTCATCAAGACGTGGGTGAGTTCGCCCGCGCTGCCAAATTGGATTTGGTGATTTCATTTGGACGTGACAGTGCCGCCATAAGTGCGGTCAATTTGGGGCGTCATTTTACCGATAAAAAAGAACTTGTCGCTTATTTAACACCAATCATTAAACAACAATTAACACAACAAAAAGTCGTTGTTTTGGTGAAGGGATCACGCAGTATGAAAATGGAAGACGTGATCGATTTATTAAAGGATAATTTTTTATGTTAGTTTGGATTGCTGAGTTTCTCACCAAATACAATTCTGATTTCCATGTTATTTCCTACATTACCGTGCGTGCTATTTTAGCCTTACTCACGGCACTTTTATTGTCCTTATGGATCGGCCCGAAGGTTATTCGTCGCTTGCAATTATTAAAGTTTGGTCAAGTCGTGCGCAATGACGGTCCTGAAAGTCACTTCGCCAAAAAAGGGACACCGACCATGGGCGGTGTCATGATTCTCTTCGCCATTGGCGTGAGTACATTATTATGGGCGGATTTAAGAAACCCATATGTTTGGTTTAGCTTGTTCGTTTTATTCGGCTACGGCGCTGTCGGCTTTGTGGACGACTACCGCAAAATTACCCGTAAAAGCACAGATGGCTTAGTGGCGCGTTGGAAATATTTTTGGCTGTCTGTGGTAGCATTGGTGGCCGTGTTTGGTATGTATGCCATGGGCCAAGATACCGATGCGACACGCCTTGTCGTGCCGTTCTTTAAAACGGTGATGCCTCAACTAGGCATTTTCTATATTGTATTAGCTTATTTTGTGATTGTCGGTTCCAGTAATGCCGTGAATTTAACGGATGGGTTAGATGGTCTAGCGATTGTGCCGACCGTCATGGTCGCCGGTGCATTTGCATTAGTTGCATGGGCAACCGGGAACATTAACTTCGCTGAATATTTACACATTCCGTACATTAAATTTAGTGCTGAATTAGTGGTATTCTGTACTGCCATTGTGGGCGCCGGTCTTGGCTTCTTGTGGTTTAACACTTATCCGGCACAAGTGTTTATGGGCGATGTCGGCTCATTAGCGTTGGGTGGCGCGTTAGGGGTGATTGCAGTCTTAGTTCGCCAAGAATTTCTACTGCTGATCATGGGCGGCGTGTTCGTCATGGAAACGCTGTCCGTGATTTTACAAGTGGGTTCTTACAAATTACGTAACAAACAACGCATTTTCCTGATGGCACCGATTCATCATCATTTCGAGAAAAAAGGCTGGCCGGAGCCGCGTGTTATTGTGCGTTTCTGGATCATTTCCTTAATGCTGGTATTAATTGGTTTAGTGACCTTAAAACTACGTTAATCAGCCCCAAAAGCGCGGTCATTTTTGAGAGAGAATTTCATGCAATATCAAGATAAAAAAGTCACGGTTATCGGACTGGGTAAAACCGGGTTATCCTGTGTTGATTTTCTGCACGCTAAGCACGCGGAAGTTCGTGTCATGGATACGCGCAATGCACCGGCGGGCGCAGATCAACTTGATAAAACCATTCCTCTGCATACCGGCAGTTTAAACCAGCAATGGCTCTTAGAAAGCGATTTGATCGTGATTAGCCCGGGGCTTGCGGTAAAAACACCCGAAATTCAGACCGCACTTCAAGCCGGTGTCGAAGTCGTCGGTGACATTGAATTATTTTGTCGCGAAGCGGATAAACCCATTGTGGCCATTACCGGTTCTAATGGAAAAAGTACTGTGACCACATTGGTCGCCGAAATGGCAAAAGCCGCCGGTCTGAGCGTTGGCATGGGCGGAAATATTGGCATTCCTGCCCTTTCTCTCTTAAATCAATCACATGATATTTACGTTTTGGAGCTTTCCAGCTTCCAGTTAGAAACCACCTATTCACTAAAAACTGTGGCGGCAACGGTGTTAAACGTCACCGAAGATCATATGAATCGTTACGTGGATTTACAGGATTATCGCCAGGCGAAATTAAAAATTTACGACAATTGCCAAACGGCGGTGGTTAACGGCGAAGATCCACTTACTCTGCCAACTACGCAACACCCGGCAAAACAAGTGAGTTTTGCGGAACATCATGCGGATTATTGGCTGAAAAATGAAAACCGGAAAACCTATTTAATGGCGCGTGATGAGGTGATTTTAGCCTGTGATGAAATGAAATTAACCGGCCGCCATAATTACATGAATGCTTTAGCCGCGATTGCCTTGGCACAAGCTGCCGGCATTAATTTGCTAGGAATTCAGACCGCACTTCGCGAGTTCGGTGGCTTGGAACATCGTTTCCAAGTGGCGCATATGGCGAACGGGGTGCGTTGGATCAATGATTCAAAAGCAACCAATGTCGGTAGTACGGTTGCTGCATTAACCGGTTTACAGGTCGCCGGGAAACTCTATTTATTGCTCGGCGGCGATGGCAAAGGCGCCGATTTCTCAACGCTGGCAACCTTAATCAATCAGCCGCATATTTATTGTTATTGCTTTGGCCGTGATGGCAAAGCGTTAGCAGATCTTACCTCACAAAGTCGCTTATTCGACACCATGGAACAAGCTATCGCGGCAATCCGTCCGCAATTACAAGCAGGCGACATGGTGTTGTTATCACCGGCGTGTGCCAGTTTGGATCAATTTCCGTGTTTTGAAGCACGCGGTGAGGAATTCACGCGTTTAGCTCGTTTAAGTTAAAGACGGATTTTATTCATGGAATTTTGGGCTAAACTGAAAACAACTTGGCAACAAACAACGACGATTACGCCGGCAACCTTGTTATATGATCGCGCATTATTGTGGTTGTATCTCGTGCTATTGCTTATCGGTTTACTGGCAGTGTCTTCCGCTTCCATTCCGGTAGGAACGCGTTTACACGACGATCCGTTTTATTTTGCCAAGCGAGATATGATTTATATTTTTCTTTCCTGTGGAACCTGTTATGCCACTTTACAAATTTCCATGAATAAGTGGGAAAAATGGCATGTTAGGTTATTTGGCATTGCGCTGGTTTTGCTTTTCCTTGTGATGATTCCAGGAATTGGACGAGAGGTGAATGGTGCCCGTCGTTGGATCCCCATGGTTTTATTTAATTTCCAGCCTGCAGAATTTGCTAAGTTAGCCTTAACTTGTTTCCTGGCCAGTTATTTTACTCGTCGTTATGATGAAGTGCGTAGTCGTAAGTTAAGTGCGGTCAAACCATTTTTGGTTATGGGATTGTTAGGTTGTTTCTTATTGATGCAGCCGGATTTAGGTAGTACCGTTGTTTTATTTGTGATTACCTTTGGGTTGTTATTTATTATTGGTGCAAAATTTGGACAATTCCTTCTCTTATTTGGTTTTGCTGCATTGATGTTCGTGTGGTTGGTACTTTCTTCTGCTTATCGTCTGAAACGTATCACCGGCTTTATGGACCCCTTCAAAGATCCTTACGGTACCGGTTTCCAATTATCCAACTCGTTAATGGCATTCGGCCGAGGTGGATTTTTTGGTGAAGGGTTAGGCAATTCCGTACTAAAACTAGAATATTTACCGGAAGCTCACACAGACTTTGTTATGGCGATTGTGGGTGAAGAATTTGGCTTTTTTGGTATTTTAGTGATTATTATTTTGCTTGGTTTATTGGTTTTCCGCGCCATGAAAATAGGACGAGAATCCCTAATATTAGAGCAACGTTTTAAAGGCTTTTTGGCTTTCGGTATTAGCTTTTGGATTTTCTTCCAAGGTTTTGTAAACCTCGGTATGGCACTCGGGATGTTACCAACGAAAGGCTTAACCTTCCCGCTTATCAGTTACGGTGGTTCGAGTATTATCATTATGTCGGTGACTGTCGGCATATTATTGCGCATTGACCACGAAAATCGCCTCATGCGCGGTGGCCAAGCAAGATTGCGGGATGACTAAGAACCAAAGTGCGGTCGATTTTTTGAGTGTTTTTAGAGAAAAGATATGGGTAAAAAATTATTAGTGATGGCAGGTGGAACAGGCGGACATGTTTTTCCTGCCATTGCCGTTGCACAAGAATTACAACAGCTAGGTTGGGAAATTTGCTGGCTGGGCACCAAAGATCGTATGGAAGCCCAATTAGTACCAAAACATGGCATTCCCATTGAATTTATCCAAATTTCAGGTTTACGCGGCAAGGGCATCAAGAGTTTATTATTGGCGCCTTTTGCTATTTTGCGCGCGGTGTGTCAGGCGCGTAAGATTATTCAACAATACCAACCTAATGCGGTATTAGGCATGGGTGGCTATGTTTCGGGCCCAGGCGGTATTGCGGCAAAACTTTGCGGCGTGCCGATAGTATTGCATGAACAAAATGCCATTGCGGGGTTAACCAATCATTGGTTATCCAAAATTGCGGCACGGGTGTTGCAAGCTTTCCCAAATGCCTTTCCTCATGCCGAAGTGGTGGGAAATCCGGTACGCCGTGATTTATTCCAAACCGAATCACCGGAAGTGCGTTTTGCAAAGCGTGATAAAACTTTGCGTATTTTAGTCGTCGGTGGTAGCCAAGGGGCGCGCGTGTTAAATCAAACTGTGCCAAAGGTCGCAGAGAAACTCAGCGCCCAAGGTTTGGAGATTTATGTGCGTCACCAAGTAGGCAAGGGCAATTTAGCTGGTATTGAGGAAATTTATCAGGCAAACAAAAATGGCGTGGCGACTGAATTTATTGATGACATGGCAGAGGCTTATGCTTGGGCGGACATTGTGATTTGTCGCTCGGGCGCATTGACGGTGTGCGAATTGGCGGCAGTTGGTGTACCTGCTATTTTCGTGCCTTTCCAACATAAAGACCGTCAGCAATTTTTGAATGCCAAATATTTAGCGGATGCAGGGGCGGCGCTGATCATTGAGCAACCGGAATTTACCGAAGAGTGTCTCTTAAACGCGTTAACTCCGCTGTTAGCAGAGCGTGAAACATTATTAACCATGGCGTTAAAGGCAAAAAGTAAGGCAACACCATTAGCGGCTAAGCGGGTCGCTGACGTGATTGAAGACGTGGCAAATTAAATTAAAAGTGCGGTCGTTTTTTTAACTGTTTTACGCGGCCGAGTAAAAAGGACAGATTCATGGATAACTATCATCAACAGATTAGAAACATCATTCCGGAAATGCGCCGAGTGAAACAAATTCATTTTATCGGTATCGGTGGCGCAGGGATGTGTGGTATTGCCGAAATTTTATTGAATGAGGGATATCATATTTCCGGCTCGGATATTGCTGAAAGTGCGGTAACTCAGCGTTTAACTTGTGCCGGCGCCAAAGTTTTTATTGGACACAAAGCAGAAAATATTACCGGTGCCAGCGTGGTGGTGATTTCTTCCGCGATTCGTAATGATAACCCTGAAGTGGTGGCGGCAAAAGACGCGCGTATTCCGGTGATTCAACGCGCGCAAATGTTAGCGGAATTAATGCGTTTTCGTCATGGTATTGCCGTGGCGGGTACGCACGGTAAAACGACGACCACCGCGATGGTTTCTATGATTTATGCAGAAGCAGGTTTGGATCCGACTTTTGTTAATGGTGGTTTGGTGAAATCTGCCGGGACAAATGCGCATTTAGGGCGTAGCCGTTATTTGATTGCCGAGGCCGATGAAAGCGATGCCTCTTTCTTGCATTTGCAGCCAATGATTTCTATCGTGACCAACGTTGAGCCGGATCACATGGATACCTATCACGGTGATTTTGATGAAATGAAGCAAACCTATGTGAATTTCTTACATAATTTGCCGTTTTATGGTCTCGCCGTGTTATGTGCCGATGATGCCGATTTAATGAGTTTAGTGCCACAAGTTGGGCGTCAGGTGATTACTTACGGTTTCAGTGAGAATGCCGATTATCGCATTGAGGATTATCAACAAACCGGTTTCCAAGGTCATTACACGGTGATTTGCCCGAACGGTGAACGTATTGATGTGTTGCTGAATGTGCCGGGACGCCATAATGCTTTAAATGCGACGGCTGCGTTGGCGGTAGCTAAAGAGGAAGGCATCAAAAACGAAGCGATTTTAGCCGCGTTAGCCGATTTCCAAGGGGCAGGGCGTCGTTTTGATCAGTTAGGGCAATTTATTCGTCCGAACGGTAAAGTGATGCTGGTGGATGACTATGGCCATCATCCGACGGAAGTGGGCGTTACCATTCAAGCCGCGCGCCAGGGCTGGGAAAATAAGCGGATTGTGATGATTTTCCAACCACACCGCTATTCCCGCACCCGTGATTTATTTGATGATTTTGTGCAAGTATTGTCTCAAGTCGATGCCTTGATTATGTTGGATGTGTATCCCGCCGGCGAGGCGCCTATTGTGGGGGCTGATAGTAAGGCGTTATGTCGTTCTATTCGCAATCTTGGCAAAGTGGATCCGATTTTAGTGTCTGATACAGCGCAGTTAGGTGAGGTGCTTGATCATCTCATTCAAGATGGGGATTTAATTTTGGCGCAAGGCGCCGGCAGCGTGAGCAAGCTTTCACGCCAGTTAGTCGAATGTTGGACAAAAGAATAAGTGGATAGCGAGATGAGTAAAACCTTAAAACAAGAAAAAATTGCCGTATTATTGGGCGGAACCTCAGCCGAACGTGAGGTGTCTTTAAATTCAGGAACAGCCGTATTAAACGCGTTGCGTAAACAAGGGTATGATGCTCACCCGATTGATCCGAAAACTTTTCTGGTGGCAACACTAAAAGAACAAGGCTTTGATCGGGTGTTTAATATTTTACATGGTCGCGGTGGTGAAGACGGCACGATGCAAGGGTTGTTGGAGCAAATCGGTATTCCTTACACCGGTTGCGGCGTGATGGCGTCTGCGCTGACCATGGATAAAATGC
This sequence comes from uncultured Aggregatibacter sp., assembly GCA_963515835.1. Classification (GTDB taxonomy): domain Bacteria; phylum Pseudomonadota; class Gammaproteobacteria; order Enterobacterales; family Pasteurellaceae; genus Aggregatibacter. Next base: position 21,559 of record CAUPZK010000020.1, on the reverse strand, counting down.
GCACGAAAATGTTATGGAAAGCCTTTGGTCTGCCTGTCGCTGAGATGGAAATCGTGACAGTGGAAAATCGAGCAACCCTAAACCCTGAGGTAGTGGTCAAAAAATTAGGCTTGCCGTTGATGGTAAAACCCTCTTTGGAAGGATCGAGCGTAGGGTTAACCAAAGTGAAAACGATGGAAGAATTGGAAAGTGCGGTGGATTTTGCGCTTAAATTTGATTGCACCGTACTTATCGAAGAATGGCTTGCCGGCGATGAATTCACTGTACCGGTGTTGGATGGTGAAGTGTTACCTTCCATAAAAATCGTGCCGGAAGGTGAGTTCTATGATTATGAGGCGAAATATATTTCTGATAATACGCAGTATTTTTGTCCGGCTGGCTTAACTGAAGCGCGTGAGCAGGAATTACGCCGTTTGGTGAAGCAGGCTTATGATGTGGTGGGGTGTCGCGGTTGGAGCCGTATTGATGTGATGGCAGATGCGGAAGGAAAGTTCCGTTTAGTAGAGGTGAACACGAATCCCGGTATGACGAGCCATAGTTTGTTCCCAAAATCAGCCGCAACGGTCGGTTATTCCTTTGAACAGTTGGTTGAGAAAATTTTAGAGTTGAGTGTGGAATGAATTTACTAAAACGCAAAACTACACAAAATATAAGATATGGTGAGCCAAAACCCAAAGTTTTTGTGCAAATTAAATTATTACTTGTGCTATTATGCGTTGGCATAGTGTTCTATTCTTATTCAAATTGGCAAAATTTCCTAGAAAAATTAGATAGTAAGCCTATCAGTGCTTTTGCTTTGATTGGTTCCCCCAACTTCACGACAGATGCAGATGTGCGAGATGCTTTGTTAAAAATGGGCGATTTAAAAGGTTTTTTTGGTCAAGATATTGATGTCATTCGTGAACAAATTGAAACAATGCCTTGGGTAAAAGGGGCGGTTGTTCGCAAAATGTGGCCGAACAGATTGAGTATTTGGGTAACGGAATATAAACCGATTGCCATTTGGAATGAAAGTGACTTTTTGTCCAAGGATGGTGAGGTTTTTCAATTACCAATGAGTAAATTAAAAGAAACTCATTTACCTCGTTTAGCCGGCCCTGATTTTCAAAGTGAAAAAGTATTGGACGCTTGGAATAGAATTTATGCCGATTTAAAACAGAAAGGTTTAACGCTTAAGGCGGTAGCCATTGATGCTCGCGGTGCTTGGCAAGTCGTGCTGGATAATGATGTGGTGCTGAAGTTAGGACGTGGTGAATGGAAAACAAAACTGGATCGTTTTGTTACGATTTACCCGCAAATTGAAGTGCCTGAAAATAAGAAAATCTCCTATGTCGATTTGCGTTATGCCTCCGGTGCTACAGTGGGTATGGTTGATTTAAATTAATTATTAAGTGTGAAGTTAGAATATGTCTAAAATTGTGGAATCAAAGACCATTGTTGGTTTAGAAGTAGGCACTTCTAAAGTTGTTGCAGTCGTTGGTGAAGTATTGCCTGACGGTGTGGTAAATGTCCTTGGGGTCGGCAGCTGTCCTTCAAAGGGGATAGATAAAGGAAGCATTACTGATTTAAATGCGGTAGTCACTTCTATCCAGCGTGCGATTGAAGCTGCAGAATCAGTTGCTGACTGTCGTATCATGAGCGTGACGCTAGCTATTACCGGAGAACATATTCAGAGTCTTAATGAGAATGGTTTTGTGCCTATCGCTGAAGGCGAAGTAACTCAAGATGAAATTGATTCTGCGATCCATACGGCAAGTTCGGTAAAAATGCCGGAAGGCTTGTCTTTGCTTCATATTATTCCGCAAGAGTTTGCTGTTGATAAACAAATAAATATTAAAAATCCGTTGGGGTTACAAGGTGTTCGTTTGAAAGCACAAACTCATTTAATTGCTTGTCACCAGGATTGGTTGAATAACCTGAAAAAAGCGGTAGAACGCTGTAAATTAAAAGTCGATAAAATAGTATTCTCCGGTTTGGCTTCAAGTTATTCCGTATTAACAGAGGATGAAAAGGATTTAGGGGTTTGTTTAGTTGATTTTGGTGCAGGTACGATGGATATCATGGTGTATATCAATGGAGCTTTGCGTTTTAGTAAGGTGATTCCTTACGCCGGAAATCGCGTTACCGATGATATTGCCTATGCTTGTGCAGCTTCTAGAATGGAAGCGGAAAGTATCAAAGTTAACCACGGTAGTGCATTAATGCCTCCAAAATATCATGCAGATAAGAGAATTGAAGTCTCCGGTATTGGCGGTCGTGGCCCTCGCGTATTAACAAAAGAACAATTGTCGTTTGTAACATCAGCTCGTTACAAAGAATTACTTGGGTTAGTCAAAAACGAATGGTTACGTTTAAAAGCAGATTTAGAGTCTAAAAATATGAAATGTGAGCTTATTGCGGGTATTGTTATTACTGGTGGTGGCGCTCAAATTGAAGATTTAAAAGAATGTGCAGAAGAGGTTTTTGGTTCTAATCATCAAGTAAGAATAGGTAGTCCTTTAAACATTGCAGGTTTAACGGATTATGTGAATAAACCTCAATATTCAACTGTTATTGGTTTGCTTCAGTATGAACATAGCAATGAAGATGAAGGGTTCATTCATGAAGAAAACTCAGGAAGTAATTTCCTAAATTCCTGCGGTAATGTGCTGAAAAAAATCTTTAATAAAGTGCGGTCAGAATTTTGATAATTTTGATTTTTCATCTACAATATGAAAAATTTGGGCTTTAATTTATGCTGATAATATGTCGGCATTAACGGAGAATAGATAATTATGTTTGAGCCAGTAGAGTACGATCTTGGTGAAATGAATGGCGCGCTGATTAAAGTTGTTGGTGTCGGTGGTGGTGGCGGTAATGCTATTAACCATATGGTCGCCAGTATTTTAGAAAAAGAAGTTGGCGGTACTCTAATTGATGAATCCATTATAAATACGGATGAACATGGCAAGATTGAATTTTATTCAGTAAATACTGATGCCCAAGCTCTTCGTAAAAGCCAAGCCCAGCAAACAGTTCAGATTGGAGCGGAAACGACGAAAGGTCTAGGGGCAGGAGCGAACCCTAATGTTGGACGTAAAGCGGCTGAAGATGACCAGGACGCTATTCGTAAAATGTTAGAAGGGGCCGATATGGTATTTATCGCTGCCGGTATGGGTGGCGGTACTGGTACGGGTGCTGCACCAATTGTCGCGCAAATTGCAAAAGAATTAGGTATTCTTACTGTTGCAGTTGTAACAAAACCGTTTTCGTTTGAAGGTAAAAAACGAATGATGTTCGCTGAAATGGGAATTAAAGAATTATCAAAACATGTAGACTCCTTGATTATTATTCCGAATGAGCAGTTAGCCAAGGTTATGCCTAAGAACGCGACACTTATGCAAGCATTTTCTGCTGCAAATGATGTTCTACGTAATTCCGTTACCGGTATCTCAGATATGATTACTTCTCCGGGATTAATTAACGTTGACTTTGCTGACGTGCGAACTGTCATGTCGGAGATGGGGCAGGCAATGATTGGTTTTGGGGCCGCTAAAAGTGCGCCTGGGGAAGGTCGTGCAGAAGATGCAGCTAAGATCGCTGTGAAAAGTGATTTATTAGAACGCGTTGATTTGTCCGGCGCAAAAGGTGTGTTAGTCAATATTACTGCCGGAATGGATTTAGGATTATCTGAGTTTTACGCGGTTGGTGATACTGTTAAAGCATTTGCATCTGAAGAGGCGACGGTTGTTATTGGTACGACACTTGTACCGGACATGGTTGATGAAATTCGCGTAACTATTGTAGCAACCGGTATTGGTGAGCCTGATGCACCTGAAATTCAAATTTCACCTCGTCCACAAGTTGCACAAAATTCACAATCAGGACTTCAACCGGTAAATACTTCTTTTGGTGGTTTAGGAACTCGTCCGCAAAGTTATAGTCAACATCCGCAAGATGAAAATCATCAACAGAATGTTCAAAATCATCGTAGAGATGATTTGGATACTCCAATTACTGAACGCTTGAAAGATACGAATTTATTTAACGTTCAAGGATTTATGCGTAACAACGACAAATAAAGAAGCTTGTTTGTTGTGTAACAATACGTTAAGAGACAGATTATGATTAAGCAAAGAACATTAAAACAAAGCATAAAAGTAACAGGTGTAGGATTACACAGCGGTAACAAAGTGACATTGATTCTACGCCCAGCAATGCCAAATACCGGCGTTGTTTATTGCCGTACTGATTTAAACCCACCGGTGACATTTCCTGCTAATGCAAATTCGGTGCGTGATACCATGCTGTGTACTTGCTTAGTGAACGAAGAAGGTGTACGTATTTCAACTGTTGAGCATCTAAACGCGGCGTTAGCTGGTTTAGGTATTGACAATATTATTGTTGAAGTGGATGCGCCGGAAATTCCAATTATGGATGGTAGTGCAAGTCCGTTTATTTATTTATTGCTTGATGCCGGCATTGAAGAACAGAATGCACCGAAGAAATTTATTCATATTAAGCAAAAAGTGCGTGTAGAAGACGGTGATAAATGGGCTGAGTTTTCCCCTTATAACGGTTTCCGTTTAGATTTCACTATTGATTTCAACCATCCGGCAATTAGTAAAAATGTACGTAACTATGTGATGGATTTTTCTGCGCAGGCTTTTGTTCAACAAATTAGTCGTGCTAGAACCTTTGGTTTCATGAAAGATATCGAATATCTACAGTCACAAGGTTTAGCTTTAGGCGGTAGCTTGGATAATGCCATTGTGCTTGATGATTACCGCATTTTGAATGAAGACGGTTTACGTTTTAAAGATGAATTGGTTCGTCACAAAATGCTAGATGCGATCGGTGATTTATATATGTGTGGTTATAACATCATCGGTGATTTCAAAGCATATAAATCAGGCCATGGTTTAAATAATAAATTGTTAAGAGCGGTATTAGATAATCAAGAAGCTTGGGAATTTGTTACCTTTGAAGACAAACAACAAATTCCGCAAGGTTATGCTGCGCCAGCTCAAATCTTGATTTAAAAAATATTTTCTTAAAAGCTATATTTCAATGAAATGTAGCTTTTTTTTATCCTTTAAAAGGCATTTTATTAGTGTGGCTTATAAAAAAGTGCGGTCAGAAATTAAAATGTTTTGTTTGTCTTTTGATTTAATGAATACCAATAATCCATAACCTAACAGAGAAAACCAAATGAAAAAATTCTTCTTTCTATTTCTATTAAGTTTATCCAATGTGACTTTTGCAGCAAGTGATATTATTGTTGATGCTGTTACTTGCAAGACATTTGAGGGGAAGGATTTAAAACTCATTTTTGTTCCGGAAAGTCAGTTGTTTAGTTTATCTCTTGATAATGCTGTAGTGGTTGAAACAACAATAGATAAGATTTACCTTCAACCCTATGCAACGGAAAGTACAATATATTTTCCTCCTAAATCTGGTGATAATCGTTGGTTTCTGGTCAGGGAAGATGCTTCGGATAAAACAGGCTATACCAACGTTTCTTTGGATATTCGTCAAGATCAGAGTGGAAAATTGATTAAACGTTATCAATGTAAAAAAGAAACGATTTCGTCCATGTTGATGGAATTTTCCGCAGATGGTAGGGAAGTGCCTGAAAATATTGAGAGTCTAATGCATCAATAACAGGCTTAAAGTGCGGTTAAAAATAGCAATGTTTCCTATGCCCATTTCAGAATAACTAAGTCGTTTATGAATGAATACGGGCTTTATTGACATCACTAAATGTGAATAGAGAAAGATGTCTTGGTATTTAAATAAAGGAAAGCTTATGTCATTGGATTTAAGTGAAATTCGACAGCAAATTACCCAAATTGATCGCAGTTTGTTGAAGCTGCTTTCCGAGCGTCATCGCTTAGCGTTTGATGTGGTGCGTAGTAAAGAAATTACACAGAAGCCGTTGCGTGATGCTGCGCGTGAAGAACAGCTGTTACAAGAGTTGGTGCAATTTGCCCAAAATGAGAATTATCAACTTGAACCGCAATACATTACGTCAATTTTCCAAAAAATCATTGAAGATTCGGTGTTGACGCAACAAGTTTATTTGCAGAAAAAATTGAATGAACAGCGAGAACGAAATATTCACATTGCATTTTTAGGCAAGCGAGGGTCTTATTCTCATTTGGCCGCGCGTAATTATGCCACTCGATACCAAGAAGAATTAGTGGAAATAAGTTGTGCCAGTTTTGATGAGGTTTTTGCTAAAGTACAAAATGGTGAAGCCGATTATGGGGTTCTTCCATTAGAAAATACGACATCCGGTGCCATAAACGAAGTTTATGACCTATTGCAGCACACCGATTTGTTTCTAGTAGGTGAATTGGCTTACCCTATTCAACACTGCGTTTTGGTGAATGATCAGGATGATTTAAGTAAAATTGATACGCTATATAGTCATCCGCAAGTGATTCAGCAATGTAGTCAATTTATTCATGGCTTAGAACGCGTGCATATTGAATATTGTGAAAGTAGCTCTCACGCCATGCAATTGATTGCCGGGTTGAATAAACCGAATATTGCCGCATTGGGCAATGAAGAGGGTGGCAAGTTATATGGTTTAAAAGTGCTGAAACGCAATATAGCCAATCAAGAAAACAATATCACTCGTTTTATTGTCATTGCGAAAGAATCGCATAATGTTTCTCCGCAAATTCATGCAAAAACGCTGTTGTTAATGAGTACGGGACAACAGGCAGGATCCTTGGTGGATGCGTTGTTGGTGTTTAAAAAACACCATATCAACATGACAAAATTGGAGTCCCGTCCGATTTATGGCAAGCCTTGGGAAGAAATGTTTTATTTAGAAATCGAAGCCAATATTCATCATCCTGATACACAGGCAGCGTTGGACGAGTTACAACAATTCAGCAACTACCTGAAAATTTTAGGTTGTTATCCTAGTGAAATTATAAAGCCAACAGCCTTGCCGAAATAAATATCTAAAGAAAGTGCGGTGGAAAAACAGATAAATTTTCCACCGCACTTTTCTTCTTTCCTGCTCTTGAAATTTCATCTTCCGCACTTATATCCATAACGTTTTCAATTTATTCAACATAGGTAGGAAGAATATGAGTACAAATCAAGAAACCCGTGGCTTCCAATCGGAAGTCAAACAACTTCTCCAGTTAATGATTCATTCTTTATATTCCAATAAAGAAATTTTCTTGCGCGAGCTGATTTCAAATGCCTCCGATGCGGCGGATAAACTCCGTTTCAAAGCCCTGTCTAATCCGGCTTTATATGAAGGTGACGGCGAATTGCGTGTGCGTGTTAGTTTTGATACGGATAAAGGTACACTTACCATCAGCGATAACGGGATTGGGATGACCCGTGAACAAGTGATCGATCATTTGGGCACGATTGCCAAATCCGGAACAAAAGAATTTTTGACCGCACTTGGGCAAGATCAAGCGAAAGATAGTCAGCTTATCGGTCAATTCGGTGTGGGTTTCTATTCGGCGTTTATCGTTGCCGATAAAGTGACGGTGAAAACCCGTGCGGCAGGTGAGGCAACGGATAAAGGCGTGCTTTGGGAATCTGCTGGGGAAGGCGAGTATTCCGTGGCGGATATTGAGAAAAAATCCCGTGGCACTGACGTGATTTTACATTTACGCGAAGAGGAAAAAGAATTCTTAAACGATTGGCGTTTGCGTGAAATTATCGGTAAATATTCCGATCATATCGGTTTGCCGGTGGAAATGCTCACCAAAGAATATGATGACGAAGGCAAAGAAACCGGTGAAAAATGGGAAAAAATCAATAAATCGGATGCCCTTTGGACACGTTCTAAAAACGACATTTCCGATGAGGAATACAAAGAGTTTTATAAACATTTAAGCCATGATTTTGCGGATCCGTTACTTTGGGCGCACAACAAAGTGGAAGGTAACCAAGAGTACACCAGTTTGCTTTATGTGCCGTCTAAGGCGCCTTGGGATTTATTTAACCGTGAACATAAACACGGCTTGAAACTCTATGTACAACGCGTGTTTATCATGGATGATGCGGAGCAATTCATGCCGAATTATCTGCGTTTCATGCGTGGTTTAATCGATAGCAATGACTTGCCGTTAAATGTGTCCCGTGAAATTTTGCAGGACAACAAAACTACGGCAGCATTGCGTAAAGCGTTAACCAAACGCTCGTTGCAAATGCTAGAAAAATTGGCAAAAGAGGATGCAGAAAAATACCAACAATTCTGGAAAGAGTTCGGTTTAGTCTTGAAAGAAGGGCCTGCAGAAGATTTTGCTAACAAAGAAACCATTGCGAAATTATTGCGCTTTGCTTCTACACACAACGACAGCAGTGAACAAACCGTGTCATTAGAAGACTATGTTGCCCGCATGAAAGAAGGGCAAAAAGCCATTTATTACATTACGGCAGACAGCTATGTGGCGGCAAAAAACAGCCCACACTTGGAATTGTTCAATAAAAAAGGCATTGAAGTCTTATTGCTTTCCGATCGTATTGATGAATGGATGTTAAGTTACTTAACCGAGTTTGACGGCAAAGCACTTCAAACTATTACGAAAGCGGATTTGGATTTAGGTGATTTGGCGGACAAAGAAGAAAACGAAGCGCAAAAAGAACAAGACAAAGCCTTTGATAGTTTTATTGAGCGCGTAAAAACCTTGCTGGGCGAACGCGTGAAAGAAGTACGTTTAACTCACCGCTTAACAGACACGCCGGCAGTGGTTTCTACCGGTAATGACCAAATGACCACGCAAATGGCTAAACTCTTCGCCGCCGCCGGCCAACCGGTGCCGGACGTGAAATACACCTTTGAACTCAATCCGGAACATCACTTGGTGAAAAAAGTGGCTGACATTGCTGATGAAGCGGAATGTGCCGATTGGGTAGAATTGTTGCTAGAGCAAGCCATGCTTGCAGAGCGCGGTTCGTTAGAAAATCCGGCGGCGTTTATTAAGCGCATCAATAAGTTATTGGGTTAATCTATTTGTGATTGATTAATGTAATGGTTAAAATCCTCAGTCTGAATAAGATTGAGGATTTTTTATTTTTTTGAGGTGAAAATATGATTACCGTTTACGGCATTAAAAACTGTGACACCGTGAAGAAAGCGTTGAAATGGCTTGCGGATCACAACATCGAACATAAACTCCATGATTATCGAGTGGAGGGTTTAGATACCGCTTTTTTACAGCAAGCCGAAGCACAATTCGGTTGGGAAAACTTGGTCAATAAACGTAGCACAACTTGGCGTAATCTTGATGAAAATGTGAAAAATACACTCTCGAAATCTACCGCACTTTCCGTATTAGCTGAAAATCCGACGTTAATCAAACGCCCGATTATTTTGCAAGATGGTAAGGCATTGATTGGCTTCAACGAAAAAGAATATATTGCAGCATTTAAGTAGTATTAAAGTAGGGAATTTATTTTTACTTGTTTATCTACTTCTTAGAGCTATTAATTTTGTTTAAAAGGAAATATAAAAATGAATAATGAACAAAAAAGTGAACAGCAAAAAGCTATACGACGTTTTTTTATTGGGAGTTTTTTTATTGCATTATTATGCGCAGTCGTCGTTGATTTATTTCTTGCTTCAATGGATGGCAGCTCATCAGATGACGTGGTATGGGTATTTTTTTATACTTTTTTTATCGTATTTATACCTAGTGCGATTACAACGTTTGTTTTTTACATCACTCAGGAAAAAGCAAGTAGCTACTATTCGCGGTATTTGGTACTGGCACTTTTGATGCCGCCCTTTTTAATTCCGATCCTGGCCACATTATTCGATTTGATTTATTTAAACAGTTGGCATGATGCTATTGATACGCTTGTAGAGTATTATCTAACGCACGGTATTTTGGCTTGTATATTGGGAGTAGCTCAACTGGTGTTAGCACAAGCGTGTTTTATAAAAATATGGGACACACAGTAACCGCTTAACCTTATTCTTTATTAAAGCTGGAGGTTTTTTTTCTGCTTATTGGAGTTATTAATTTTATTTGAAAGGAAATATAAAGATGAATAATGCATTACAAAAGACTATACCACGTTTTTTTATTGGGAGCTTTTTTATTGCATTATTATGTGCAGTCATTATTTCTGAGTTTGTTGGAGAGGCATTTTTTCTTTCTTTTCTTATTTCATTTGTACCTGGGGTGATGACAACACTTATCCTTTTTGTTACCTGGGAAAAAGCAAGTCACTATTATGGGCGGTATTTATTGGTGGCATTTTTTATGCCTTTTTTAATCCCTATTATCGTCGGATTATCTTTGCATTTTGTTGATTTAAACTGGGATAGCACTATTGATACAATTATAGGTACTTATTTTTTATTAGGTCTTCCTTGTACTATTTTGGGGATAGTTCAATTGGTGCTGGCAGTAGTATGTTTACCAGAAATGCATAAGTAAATAGTCATCTTTTAACCTTACCTTTCGCACTTAATAAGAATAAGATTCATTACAGTATTGTTACAATCTCAATCATTGATGTGATAAATGTTTCATGTAGCTTGGTTGTTTGAAATATTTAATATACTTGGATTTTGTAATCCATTCCCGTTAATTAAAGAAACAAAGGATTGCTTGTGAATAACAAATCTTATTTTGCCCTCCTTCCTCTTCCGTTCTTTTTATCCAATGCGTTTGCGGAAGAGCCTCAATCTACCACCTCACTTGCCCCAATTGTTGTGACCGGTGTGTCGCAAAAGAGTGCGAATACGGTAAAACTTAACCCTAAAACGACGCTTCAACCTTTGCCGGCAGGTGATGGGGCAGATTTATTGCAATCAGTCGCGAATATGAGTGTGATTCGTAAAGGCGGGAGTTCCGGTGACCCCTTATTTCGGGGATTGGGCGGCTCCCGTTTGAGTATTCAGGCAGATGACCAATTTATTCACGGCGGTTGTAGCAACCGAATGGATCCGCCAACAGCGTATATTTTCCCATCGGCTTATGATGAAGTGGTGGTGACCAAAGGGCCGCAAACGGTGACACAAGGGACGGGGTTGGTTGCCGGCGCGGTGCGTTTTGTGCGGAAAGAACCTGAATTTGATACGCAAAACACGTATTTAAACGGCAGCCTAACCCTTGGTGGGAATAAACGTCGTGATGCTTATTTTGATGCGATGGCCGGTGGCAAATATGGTTATTTACGTACCAGTGTGTCACATAATGAAGCAGGCAATTACAAAGATGGCGATGGTAATCGCATTCATTCTTCCTTTGAGCGTCGTAACCAAATGTTACAACTTGGCCTCACCCCGACAGAAAATACATTGCTGACAGGAACCTATGAGCGTAGCCGAGGTGAAGCGGCGTATGCGGATCGTATGATGGACGGCAGTAAATTTGACCGCGATGCATGGAATGTGCGTTTTGTGCAACGTAATATTGCGCCATGGTTTACCGAGCTTGAGTTGCGCTACGGTCAAAGCAAGATCGATCATGTGATGGATACTTATAGCCTGCGCTATTTACGAATGATGGGAAATCAAGTCAAAAAAGCAATGAATCCAAAACGTGAAACAGACACAGGACACCTAAAAGCGACCTTTGATTGGTCGGATATTAATTTGCAAACCGGCATTGATTATATGCGCGACAAACACCTTGCTCGCATGGAAATGCGCGGTGAAGGCTATACGCATAAACCTTATCAGCCGCAACAAAACTTTACCCAATGGGGCGGATTTGCAGAGGGAGCATGGACAGTAAATGATAGCCGTAAGTTCATAGCAGGTTATCGTTATGATGAAGTGAGGGCGGAATACGACACCTTAATGGCAAATCATCCGTATAAAAAACGCACCTATGATTTACATGCGGGTTTCTTCCGTTGGGAAGAAGAAATCAATGGCATTAAATATTATGCCGGTCTAGGCGTTGCCGAGCGTGCGCCGGATTATTGGGAGCGCCGAGTAAGTCAAGTGTTGAATAAAGAACAGAACCGTCAAATTGATACGGGACTAATTTGGAAAAATGATGTTTTTGATCTTTCCGTCTCGTTTTTTGGCAGTGATGTGCATAATTTTATTATGTTAGAACGCATAAATAACAATACGACAGCCCGCAATGTGAAAGCGACCCGTTTAGGCGGTGAGGTTGAGGGTAAATGGAAATTTGCCGAACACTGGGAAATCGGCAGTAGCCTTGCTTACACTTACGGTAAAAACCGTACCGATGATCGCCCACTGGCTCAAACGCCTCCGTTAGAGTGGAAAAACTCATTAACTTGGGATAACGATACCTTGAGTGCAGGTTTGTTATGGCGAGTGGTTTCCGCCCAAAAACGTTATGCTGAAGGGCAAGGTAATATTGTCGGGCAAGATATTGGTCCATCAGCCGGATTTGGTACATTGTCCTTAAATGCAGGGTGGAAGATTAACAAATATGTGATCTTACAGGGCGGTATTGATAATCTCTTTGATAAATCCTATGCCGAATTCGTCAGCAAAGGCGCCGATCCTTCTGCCGGGGTGCAAACCACGCGGGTAAATGAACCAGGCCGTCAATATTGGATGCGATTACAAGTTCAATTCTGATGTTGAAAAAAATAAAAAATGGATAGCTTAGCTATCCATTTTTTGTTCAATAAGATTTAAATAAAAAAGAAATTTTGTTAAATTACACCGCACTTTTATCTATTCTGCCAATTTCCTCAATGCTATGAAACACCATATTAGTCAATTATCTCAATCGCTTATCCGCCATCCCTCGATCAGCCCGAATGACGAAGGCTGTCAGCAACTCATTGCCGAACGTTTAGAAAAATTAGGTTTTCAAATTGAATGGATGCCGTTTAACGACACCTTAAACTTGTGGGCAAAGCATGGTTCTAGTGAGCCTGTGATTGCCTTTGCCGGACATACGGATGTGGTACCAACAGGGGATGAAAGCCAATGGACGTATCCGCCGTTTTCTGCAGAAATTGTAGATGATATGCTTTATGGTCGCGGAGCCGCCGATATGAAGGGCTCATTAGCCGCGATGATTGTGGCAGCGGAAGTGTATGTGAAAGCCAATCCAAACCACGTGGGCACGATTGCTTTATTGATTACTTCCGATGAGGAAGCGGCTGCGAAAGATGGCACGGTGCGCGTGGTAGACACCTTGATGGCGCGCGGTGAGAAAATCACGTATTGCATGGTGGGCGAGCCGTCCAGTTCGAAAACTTTGGGTGATGTGGTCAAAAATGGTCGTCGCGGTTCGATTACAGGCAACCTCTATATTCAAGGCGTTCAAGGCCATGTGGCATATCCGCATTTGGCGGAAAATCCGATTCACAAAGCGGCTCCCTTTCTACAAGAGCTAACAACCTATCAATGGGATAACGGCAATGAATTTTTCCCGCCGACCAGCCTGCAAATCGCCAATATTCACGCCGGTACGGGCAGTAATAACGTAATCCCGGGCGAGCTTTACGTGCAATTTAATTTACGTTATTGCACGGAAGTCACCGATGAAATCATCAAACAGAAAGTCGCTGAAATGCTGGAAAAACATGGATTGAAATACCGCATTGAGTGGAATCTTTCCGGCAAACCGTTTTTAACCAAACCGGGTAAATTATTAGATGCGTTAACTGCCGCTATCGAACAAACCATAGGCATTACGCCACAAGCAGAAACAGGCGGTGGTACGTCGGATGGGCGTTTCATTGCGCTGATGGGCGCAGAAGTGGTGGAATTTGGACCGCTTAACGCGACCATTCATAAAGTCAATGAGTGTGTGAGCGTAGAGGATCTCGCCAAGTGCGGTCAGATTTATCATCAAATGTTAGTCAATTTATTGGATAAATAAGATGAAATTAACCCCTGACATGTTGACCGGCAAATCGCGGGAACATTTGGTGAATTTGCCGACACCGCATTCGACTCATCATTTTTTGCAGGCGCAGGCAATGAAAGCCTTTCAAGGGCTGCAACAAAGTGCGGTCAACAATGGCTTTAATTTACAACCCGCCAGCAGTTTTCGTGATTTTGCGCGTCAACAACTTATTTGGAACGGCAAATTTAACGGTGAACGTAAAGTGCACGATGATGCAGGTAATGCGTTAGATTTGAGCCGATTGGACGATTGGCAAAAAGCGCAAGCGATTTTACGCTGGTCAGCGCTACCAGGGGCGAGCCGTCATCATTGGGGCACTGAAATTGACATTTTCGATCCTGATCTTTTGCCTCAAGGTCAATCCTTACAGCTTGAGCCTTGGGAATATGAAAAAGGCGGTTATTTCTTTGAACTAAGTGAATTTCTCACCGAAAACCTACCGCACTTTGATTTTAGTTTGCCTTTTATGCAAATGCCGGCAGAGAAAAAAATCGGGCGTGAGCCTTGGCATATTAGTTACATGCCATTGGCAGAGAAAGCAAAACAACTTTTTTCTGCGGAGGTGTTGTTGCAGGCATGGGAAAAGGAAGAAATTGGCGGTAAGGCTACATTACAGCAGCATTTGCCTCAAATTTTTGAACAGTATTTTGTATAGATTGATTAAAAAGTTCGGTGTGTTTTTAGTGAACTTTTCAGTAGTGAAAAATATGTTAAAAACCTACCGCACTTTTTTTTTGATTTATGTGTTGTTACATTTCTATCACATCTCTTTTCTTCTCTTAGACTTTTGTGAGCTACTTCAAAAATCTAGAAATTTTACAAAGAATTACATTTTTTTTTGTACTGAATGAAAGTATCCTACTCGCTGGCTGTAATTTAGGGAGATAAAGATGTATCAGTTTCAGCAGTTTACTCAAAAAGATATTGAAATTTTGAAGAATGAAACGATTTATCAAGGTTTTTTTAAGCTAAATAAAGTTCAATTCAAACATAAACTTTTTGCCGGTGGTTGGAGCGGCACGGTGACCCGTGAACTGCTCATCAAAGGTGCTGCATCTGCTATGGTTGCTTATGACCCGCTGTTAGATAACGTGGTGTTGGTGGAGCAGGTGCGTATCGGTGCTTATGATCCAACGTCAACTCAATCACCTTGGCTTTTAGAACTTATTGCCGGCATGGTGGAGGAAGGTGAAACCCCGGAATCTGTGGCGTTACGGGAAAGTGAAGAAGAAGCCGGCGCGAAGATTTCTCATATGCAACATTGTTTGAGCGTATGGGATAGCCCGGGTGGCGTGCTTGAGCGTATTCACGTTTTTGTCGGTAAAGTGGATAGCACCACAGTCGGCGGATTACACGGTTTAGCAGAAGAGAATGAAGATATTCGTGTTCATGTCGTGAGTAGGGAAACAGCATATCAATGGCTTTGTGAGGGTAAGATTGATAATGGCATTGCGGTAATCGGATTACAATGGCTAGAGTTAAATTACCGAAAATTGAAAGAGCAATGGCTGTAAGCATTTTATTATCTGACGACATAGGTAATTTAGACTAAGTTTAATATTAAGTAGTAGGAGTTTACTTTGTTAAATACCTATCAATATAACACCCAACAAGACGTGTTCCGTATAATTCAAATTACGGATCCGCATCTTTTTAAAGACACTAACGGTGAATTGTTGGGCATCAATACGCAAGCAAGTTTTTCCCAAGTTTTAAGTGAAATTCAACAACAGCAATACGACTATGATCTTGTGTTAGCAACGGGCGATTTAGTACAGGATAATAGTGATGAAGGCTATTTGCGTTTTCGTCAAGAAGTGAAAGCGCTCAATAACAAAATGGTGTTTTGGATCCCCGGAAATCATGATTTTCAGCCGAAAATGTTTGAAATTCTAAAGGAAGAGACCGTCAGTGCGAAAAAGCATATTTTGTTAGGGGATAAGTGGCAAATTTTGCTTTTGGACAGCCAAGTGCAAGGCGTGCCACACGGGCAATTAGAAGCGGAAGAACTGGATTGGTTAAAGCTAAAATTGCAGGAACACCCAGAACGCTATTCTTTAGTGGTATTGCATCATCATCTTCTTTCCACCGGTTCTGCTTGGTTGGATCAACATAACTTGCGCAATGCCAATGAATTGGCTGAAGTATTAGCGCCATTTAAGCATGTCAAAGCCTTACTATACGGACACATTCACCAACAAGTGGATAGTGAATGGCTCGGCTATCAAGTGATGGCAACGCCTTCCACCTGTATTCAATTTAAAGCGGACAGCAACACTTTTGCACTGGATGTTGCTCAGCCCGGCTGGCGCGAAATAGATTTACATGCTGACGGGCATATTGAAACCCGTGTAAAACGCATTCAACAGGCCTCTTTTTTACCGAACTTGCAGGTTGAAGGTTATTAGTTGTTGAAAAGTGCGGTCATTTTTTAAAGGGGATTTTTTATCCCCTTTATTTTTTATTAGAATCCACCGCACTTCAACGCACTTAGCGTTTAAAACTGCTATAATCCCCGCCAATTTTTCCAACCATTGAGACCTTATGAAACAACTTTTTGCCACCACAGCCCGTGGGTTTGAAGAGCTTTTAAAATCCGAATTGACCGAGTTAGGCGCGCAGGATGCCAAAGTCGTGCAAGGCGGCGTGCATTACTGGGCGGATGATGAAACCTTGTATCGCACTTTGCTTTGGAGCCGTTTGAGTTCACGCATTTTATTGCCTATCGTGCAAGCGAAAGTCTTTAGCGATTTGGATTTATATTCTGCTGTGGTGGGCGTGAATTGGTTGGATTATTTTGATGAAAAAGTTCATTTTTTCGTGGATTTTAACGGTACAAACCAGGAAATTCGTCACACCCAATTTGGTGCGATGCGTGTGAAAGATGGGATTGTGGATTATTTTGAGCGCCACGGGCGCTGGCGGATCAACTCGGCGCCTTTGATTACATCCGCCGACACACCCACACCTGCTACAACGGCGTCGAAGGCGGCTGCGGCGAATGCCCGAGTTGTGTCTTGAGAGAGCGCAGGTTGAAAGCATATTTACAGGAACTCGAAACAAAAAACATTTAGAAAAAATAGCACTCTTTTTTCTGACAGGTATGCAAAACCTAGTTTAATTTAATATGATATGTGAATATTCTTTTGAGGAATACTTGGCAGTTTGTTAGTGAGAATATTGGTGATTCATTTTTTATAAGGAGATGGTATGGAAAATATGTTTATTGAATTAATGAAAGTTAATGATTTTCCTTTTTTTATATTTTATTGATTTGGTTATGTGTTCAAGTTTTATTAAAGATTTTGGGATCTAATTCTATAGAGTATGTTCATCGTTATTTAATATCTAAGAAAAATTCTAGAATTAAAGAATTGTTAGAGTTAAATGACATGATTACTGATTCTGAGTTAGATGACTTAGTTCAAGAAGAAGTAAAGTCTAGAGTCTTTGAGATGACATCTGGCATTTCTGTCGATAAGAGTATTCGAAGAAGTATTTTGTTTGTTTCTAAAGATAAAAATATTCCTTTATCTGATTTCAAAAAAGCGCAAAAGTTTTTATGTATTATTGATGGTCATTTGAATGTTGTTATTAATAAAGTTGATGTCATTGAAAAGTATTTTAATATATTTTATTCAACAACTGTATTCCTTGCGGGACTTTATTTCTTAATTATTTCTATAGTCGATATTGGTGGATTATCAGATGTCCAAAAACTAGAGATTTTTGCATTTTGTGTTTTTATGTTTATATTTTCTCTTTATATTATATCAAGAAATCAAATCTTTAAATCTGCAGAAAAAATAAAAAGGATTTTATAAATATAATAAAAATACCCACGGTTGAGCGTGGGTATGTGGTGATATAGAAAGATTTATTTTGACCAGTTAGCTTTGGCTGAAAATGCACCGCTGAAGCCTTTTTCTTGGTTAGTATAAATACCGCCCATTTCATTAGCATTCTTCCCAAAGAAGGCTCCTTGCATGGTTGTGCCGTCTTTTGTTCCGCTGAATTGGTTACCGGAGATTTTACCTTCCAGTTTAGAAACAACGTTATCCGGATAACCGGTTGCTAGTAATTGGCCATTAACTTTTTTCTCATCAAAGTTAGCGGTCATATCAATACCGACAATTCCCCATCTTGGCGGGTTGACGTCGGAAGCTCCCTCATTTAGGGTTTCGTTGTTGACATGGTAGCTACTTAATCCAAGATAACGTACTTCACCTGTGCGTGGAATTTCATTTACCGGGGTTAATTCACCTTGTACATAAACATAGGTTTTGCCGTCTTTTTGGTTTTGATAGATGCCGTTTCTTGTGCTGGACATGAAGATTAATCCATTAACAAAGGCACCGGTACTTAAACGGGTTTCTCCGTCCTTATCCAAATAAGTGTATCCTGGATTCACACCTTCGGGTGCAATATCAATTCGTTTCCCGTCAACGTTTAATACAT
This sequence comes from uncultured Aggregatibacter sp., assembly GCA_963515835.1. GTDB lineage: Bacteria > Pseudomonadota > Gammaproteobacteria > Enterobacterales > Pasteurellaceae > Aggregatibacter. The sequence goes on along the minus strand of CAUPZK010000020.1, from coordinate 3,278 downwards.
CGATATTGTTTGAACTTAAACGATGTACTTTGGGATTCACAATTTTGTCATTTACATCACCGCTTTTATATTCATAAGCGACACCATTATATTTTCCACTGGTTGGAATGCCCACAATTGATACCGGTGTGCTTGGATCTGATGGTTGGGTCGGTGTTGTCGGTTGTTTAATTTGATTACTTGGTTGACTTGGTGTTGCCGCCTGATTTGTTTGGTTGTTTGGTTGGCTCGGAGTTACCGGTTGAGTGATGGTGTTGTTGGTGTTATCCGTATGATTTGAATCATTACCGCTGGATGAGCACGCGGATAAACTTAATGCAGTAACAACAGCGAGAATAGATAAATTGAATTTATTCATTAGTGCTCCTTATTTACAATATAGTAAAGAGAGTGGTAGTCATTTATCGTCATTTACGACGGGCAGGATAATACCAAAAAATAATAACAAAGCAAATTAGTAGGTTTTATAAAATAGACAGAAACAGCAAAAAAGTGCGGTCGGTTTTCAGAGTGAATCTAAAATATCCGTAAAATCCACCGCACTTCAACGCACTGAGTCGCTTAAAACTGCTATAATCCCCGCCAATTTTTTCCAACCATTGAGATCTTATGAAACAACTTTTTGCCACCACAGCCCGTGGGTTTGAAGAGCTTTTAAAATCCGAATTGACCGAGTTAGGCGCGCAGGATGCCAAAGTCGTGCAAGGCGGCGTGCATTACTGGGCGGATGATGAAACCTTGTATCGCACTTTGCTTTGGAGCCGTTTGAGTTCACGCATTTTATTGCCTATCGTGCAAGCGAAAGTCTTTAGCGATTTGGATTTATATTCTGCTGTGGTGGGCGTGAATTGGTTGGATTATTTTGATGAAAAAGTCCATTTTTTCGTGGATTTTAACGGTACGAACCAAGAAATTCGTCATACCCAATTCGGCGCAATGCGTGTAAAAGACGGGATTGTGGATTATTTTGAACGCCACGGTCGGGCGCGTCCAAACGTAGATAAAGCGCAACCGGATATTCGTATTCATGCGTATTTAAATCGTGATGACATGGTGCTGTCGCTGGATTTAAGTGGTGATGCGCTGCATATGCGTGGTTATCGCGAAGACACCGGCAAAGCGCCGTTGCGTGAAACCTTGGCAGCTGCGATTGTGCTGCGTTCCGGTTGGCAAAGAGGCACGCCGTTGGTGGATCCGATGTGTGGTTCGGGTACGCTATTGATTGAAGCCGCACAGATGGAAGCGCAAATCGCACCGCAATTATATCGTCTGCATTGGGGCTTTGATTTTTGGCAGGGGCATAATCAAGCAGCGTGGGAAAAGGTGAAAGAAGAGGCTTTAGCTTTGGCGGAAGCCGAAAAACAGCGTGAAAATCTACCGCACTTTTATGGCTTCGATTTGGATCATCATGTGTTACAAAAAGCCAAACAAAACGCTAAAAATGCGGGCGTGGCGTATTTGATGCAATGGCAACAGGGGGATGTAGCGGCGATAAAAAATCCAAGTCCGAACGTAGCAGGCACGGTGATTTGTAACCCGCCGTACGGCGAACGTTTAGGCACAACGCCGGCGCTGATTGCCTTATATTCTGTGTTTGGGCAACGCTTGAAACAACAATTTGCCGGCTGGAATGCGTCTATTTTCAGTGGTGAACCAAGTCTATTGGATTGCTTGCGTTTGCGTTCTCACCGTCAATTTAAAGCGAAAAACGGCCCGTTAGATTGCGTACAGAAAAATTATCAAATAGCTGAGCGCGCAGAGCAAAGTGCGGTAGAAAACGCCCTAGAATTTGACCGCACTTCTTCGGTGTCTTCTGACGTCGCGGTGGATTTCGCTAATCGTCTGCAAAAAAATATCAAGAAAATTGAGAAATGGGCGAAGCAGCAGGGGCTAGACGCTTATCGCTTATATGACGCGGATTTGCCGGAATACAATTTGGCGGTGGATCGTTATGCCGATCACATTGTGGTGCAGGAATATGCCGCGCCGAAAAATATAGATGAAAATAAAGCGCGCCAACGGTTGTTGGATGCGGTAAATGCTACGTTGAACGTTACCGGTATTGAAACCAATAAATTGATTTTAAAAGTGCGCCAAAAACAAAAAGGCACTAATCAATATGAAAAATTGGCGAGCAAAGGCGAGTATTTTTATGTAAACGAATACGGCGCAAAGCTGTGGGTGAACTTAACAGATTATTTGGATACCGGCTTGTTTTTGGATCACCGCCTAACCCGTAAAATGCTCGGTGAAATGGCGCAAGGCAAAGATTTCCTCAATTTGTTTGCGTACACCGGTTCGGCAACGGTGCATGCGGCGTTGGGAAAGGCAAAATCTACCACGACCGTGGATATGTCAAATACCTATCTTAACTGGGCGGAACAGAATTTGTTGTTGAACGACATTGAAGGTAAACTGCACAAACTGATTCAAGCGGATTGCCTGCAATGGTTAGAAAAATGCGATCGTCAGTTTGATTTGATTTTTGTTGACCCGCCGACATTCTCCAATTCCAAACGCATGGAAGACAGTTGGGACGTGCAACGGGATCACATTAAGTTAATGAAGAATTTAAAACGCATTTTGCGCCCGAACGGCACCATTGTGTTCTCTAACAACAAACGCGGTTTCAAAATGGATTTTGCGAAGTTGGAAGAATTAGGCTTAAGTGCGGTGGAAATTTCTCATAAAACCTTGCCGTTGGATTTTGAACGCAATAAGCAAATTCATAATTGTTGGCTGGTGACGTTAAAATAAGAAAACAAAATAGGGCGGAAATTCCGCCCTATTTTTGTATGTCTTTATATGAAAAGCTGTTAATTTAAAATTAGCAGCTTTGTTTTTTGCTCAATTTACTTAATTGGCAATATGTTTTGGTTTGAAGAAAACCATGGTGAAAATTTGCCAGAAGAAAGCAAGCGCACCAAAGATGAATACAACGTCACCCACTAAACGAACCCAACGTAAGGTGTCGAATAACGGTTGTTGCATGAAGTCTTCGCTACGAGCATACCATAAGCCTTCAGAGATACTTGCGTAACCTTGGATGATACCGATTGGCAATAGGCTGGAGACGATCATTAAGATCAAACCGCCGTTAAGCAACCAGAAGCCCCATTTCATCAATTTGTCGTTGAATGGCGTGTTTGGACGCAAGTAACGTGCGATTAAGAATACGAAACCTAATGCCAAGAAACCATATACCCCGAACAATGCCGCGTGGGCGTGTACTGCGGTGGTGTTTAACCCTTGGATATAGTAGAGAGAAATTGGTGGAT